>NZ_JBHXTO010000032.1:0-74149 GCF_042677425.1 Streptomyces sp. NPDC127119
GGCCGTTCCCCCCTCCTCCCCATCTTTTAAGTATTCCTCTGCACCCGGGTTTTGGGGGTTTCTCTCACTCCCCCACCTCCCACCCCACCGCCATGTCCGCATACGTTCGTCCCGCTGCGAGCCGCCGGGTCAACGGCGGCTCCCCACACGGGAGATCGGGAGTGCGGTCGTGCGCATAGGACTGCTTACGGAGGGTGGCTATCCGTATGTGAGCGGTGAGGCCAGGCTCTGGTGCGACCGGCTCGTGCGCGGGCTCGGACAGCACGAGTTCGACATCTACGCGCTGAGCCGCAGTGAGCAGCAGGAGGACGAGGGCTGGATCCAGCTCCCCTCCCAGGTGAGCCGGGTGCGCACCGCCCCGCTCTGGACGGCGAACGAGGACGGCGTCGCCTACGGGCGACGGGCCCGGCGTCGATTCGCCGAGTGCTACGGGGAGTTGGCGGCGGCCATGTGCGCGCCCGACGCGCTCGGCGCCGCCGCGCCCGATGCGGTGTCCGGTCCGGCATCCGGCGCGGCATCCGGCGCGGTGTCCGACATGGCGTCCGATGCGGCGTCCGGGGGCTTCGCCGGAGCCGAGGGGCGCGCCGAGAGGTATGCCGAAGGGCGGGGTGAAGGCCGGGGCGAGGGTCGGGTCGAGGGCCGGGGTGAGGGTGCCTCGGCCGGTGCGGCGGACCGTTTCGGCAGCGCGCTGTACGGGCTCGCCGAACTGGCCCGGGACGAGGGCGGCATGGTCGGCGCCCTGCGCTCCGAGGCGGCGGTGCGCGCCCTCGAACGCGCCTGCCGCGCGCCCGGCGCACTGCGCGCCGCGCGCACCGCCTGCGTGCCGGATCTGCTCACCGTCGCCGCCCATGTGGAACGCGCGCTGCGCCCCCTCTCCCTCGACTGGTACGGCGACGACGGGCTCGGCTCGGTCGACCTGTGTCATGCCACGTCCGGCGGCGCCGCGGCCCTGCCGGGCCTGCTCGCCCGCCACTTCTCGGGCGTACCACTGCTGGTCACGGAGTACGGAGTACAGCTGCGGGCGCACTACCTGGGCCCGCACGAGGACCTTCGGGGGAACGCCGCGTCGGCACCGGCGCGCGCCCTGCTCGCCGCGTTCCACGGCCGGCTCGCCGCGGAGGCCTACCGGCAGGCCGCGGTCATCACGCCCGGCAACACGCACGCCCGCCGCTGGCAGGAGCGCTGCGGCGCCGACCGGACCAGGATCCGTACCGTCTACCCCGGCATGGAGGCGTCCCGCTTCTCGGAGGTGGGTGAGAGCGCCGAACACGCCGACCCGTACACCCTCGTGTGGGTCGGGCGCATCGAGCCCGCCAAGGACCTGGTCTCGCTGCTGAACGCCTTCGCGGAGATCCGCAAGGAGGAGCCGAAGGCACGGCTCCGGATCGTCGGCGCGCCCGCCGAAGGGTCGGAGGGCGCGACCTATCTGGCGCACTGCAAGGCGCTGGCCGCGCAGCTCTTCCCCGACAGGGCCGACCGTGTGCAAGCCGTCGGCGACAAACCGGTCTCCTTCGAGGAGATCGGCGGACCGGACGTACCCACCCTCCCCGAGGCCTACGCGGCGGGCGCCCTCGTCGTCCTGTCCAGCGTCGTCGAGGGCTTCCCCATCAGCCTCGTCGAAGCGATGTTCTCCGGCCGCGCCACAGTGTCCACGGACGTCGGCGCGGTCGTCGAGGTCATCGGCGGTACGGGCCTCGTCGTCCCGCCGCGCAATCCACGGGCGCTCGCCGAGGCCTGCGTCACCCTGCTGCGCGCCCCGGAGCGCCGGTCGCGCCTCGGCGCCGCGGCCCGCGCCCGGGCCCTCGAACTGTTCACCGTCGAGCAGAACATCACGGCATTTCACGGCATTTACCTCGATATCGTCTCGCATTGCCCGGTCCGGCGGGACGTGGTCGACGCGTCGGGCGAACCCCTTCCGTTCGCCATACCCGTCGAGGCACAGGTGCCGGGCCGGTGGCCGGAACCGGGGACACGGCCGGCGGCCGGGAGACCGAGCCCGGGCTGGGCGGCAGCACCGCCGGTACGGGGTGTCCCGCTGGGTCTCGCTCCGGGCGAGCCCGTGCCCGCGGGGGAGGGGTCGTGGTGAGGGCGCGACGGATCGGAGCGGCGGACCGGACCACCGGCGGCGCCACCGAGGACACGAAGGCCGGGCTGTCGGGAGACCCCGGGGACGTGCGGGGCATGAACGCCGAGGTGGGCGAGATCAAGGTGGTGGACATCCAGCCCGGCGAGATCCGCGTGGTCGACGTCCAGCTGGGCGAGTCGAGAATCGCGGACGCCCGCCCGGGCGAACCGGGATCGACGGCCCCACGGCCCAGTTGGGCGAAGGACCCGGCCACCGGGCCCGACGGGACGCGTGTCGCGCGGGCACGGCAGGAGCCTCAGCGGGCATCGCAGCGGGGAACCCGTCCGGGGCCCCATCCCGAGTCTCAGCAGGGATCGCAGCAGGGATCCTCGACGGCGACGTACGCCCGGCTGGCGTGGGACGCCGTGACGGTCGGGGCGGAAGCCTCCCCTCCGGCTGCGGACCGACAGGCTTCCGACGAGCCGGTTTCCGACCAACTGCTTTCCGACCAGCCGGTTCCCGACCAGCAGGTCTCCGAGCGGTCGGCTGCCGGCCAGCAGGCCTTCGACCGGACGATGTCCGACCGGCGGATTTCCGACCGGCAGGCTCCCGGTCCGGTGGATGCGGTCGCCGCCCTCGGTCCGGTTCACGACCAGGTCGGCGACCAGGTCGGCGAACAACTCGGCGAGCCGGTCGTCGCCGACCGCACGCCCGCCGCCCCCGCCGCCCCCGTCGGCGCCGACCCGGTGAAGGCCCTGATGCACCGCCACCGGCAGTTGTGCGAGCGCGCGGTGGACCCGCTGGAGATCGCGGCGGCCCTGGAGGCGCACGGTGTGACCGACCGGACCGCCACCCACTTCCGGCACCGGGACGTCTTCTCCCTCGCGGAGGAGATGTACGCGCGAGTACCCCGCGCCGGCGACACGGCACCCCGGCCCGAGACACCCGACACGCCCAAGGCGCACGCCGACTGGGCCGTGCTCACCCTGCTGCCGGGCGCCCTGTGCGCGGCGGTCGTGACCGGCCTGCGGTACACCGAGGGCCGGCCGCGCCTCGCGGTGACCGTCGTCGGCGTACTCGCCGTGGCCCTCGCCGTACGCGCCGCCCGCAGCCGCGGCCCCCTGCACGCCACGCGGCCGTGGTCCCCGACACCGTCCACCCGCGCGTGGACCTACTGGCTCGTCGCCTACGCCCTCCTCGGCGACGGCCTGCTCGCCGCCGCCGTCGAGGGCGGCCCCGACGGACCGCCCACCGGCAGCCCCGACAGCTCCTGGCCGATCGCCCTCGCGTCCGTCATGGCCCTGAGCGCGGCCTGCGCGCCGGCGGCCTGGTGCGCCCACCTCTTCACCGTGCGCGCCCGCCGCCGCCTCGCCACCAGCCGCGCCCTGGAGGACTTCGCATCCTCCGTGAAACCCCTGCTCCTGGGCGTGTTCGCACTGTTCCTCTGCGTCCTCGGCGGCCTGCTCGCCCTGAGCGGAGCAGTACTGGACGAGCAGGCCGCGTACGCCGGGGCCGGCGCCCTCGGCGCACTCCTCCTGCTCGCCCGGCTTCTCACCGTGCACGGATTCAGGCACGCCCCCGCCGTCATGCTCGCGGCCGCGGGCGTGGCCGAGGCGCTGGCCCTCCTGAGCGTCTTCGCAAGCCGCCTCCCCGGCTGCGCGGCGCTGGCCGTGCCGGTCGAGACGGTGGCCGACGCCTGGGGAGTGGGCGCGATCCCGGCTCTCGGGTGCGGGGCCGCGGCGCTCGTCCTCCTGCTCCACGCGACCAGGACCCTCACCCGGGCCTCCGCCCACGCGGTTCACGGAGACATGCCGTGACCCGCCACCGACTCTCGGCTCCAGGGGATTCGTGATGGATCTCCACGCCGAGCACCCCCCTTCCCGCGGGGCCGACACCGCGGGCCTTCCGTACGACCCGAGGCACCACCCTGAAGGAGAACGCCAGATGATCACCCTCCGCATCGGAGAGTCCGCCCCGGGAGCCGCCCGATGAGGGTGCTGCTGATCGGAGCCAACGGATACCTGGGTCGCTTCGTCGCCGACCGTCTCCTCGCCGACCCGGCCGTGCAGCTCACCGCGCTCGGCCGGGGCGACGACGCGGACGTGCGCTTCGACCTCGCCAGCGGCAGCCCTGGAGCGCTCACCCGCTTCCTGGACGCGGTGCACCCCGGGGTCGTCGTCAACTGCGCCGGTGCCACCCGCGGCGGCGCCCGCGAACTCACCCGGCACAACACCGTCGCCGTCGCCACCGTCTGTGAGGCACTGCGCCGCAGTGGGTGCGGGGCCCGCCTCGTACAGATCGGTTGCGGCGCGGAGTACGGACCCAGCCAGCCCGGATCCTCCACGGCCGAGGACGCCGTGCCCCGCCCCGGCGGCCCCTACGGCGTGAGCAAGCTCGCCGCCACCGAACTGGTCCTCGGCTCCGGCCTGGACGCCGTCGTCCTGCGGGTGTTCTCGCCGTGCGGACCCGGCACCCCGGCCGGCTCCCCGCTCGGACGGCTCGCCGAAGCCATGCGCCGCGCCATGCAGGCCGGCGACGGCGACCTCAAACTCGCCGGCCTCGGTGTCCAGCGCGACTTCATCGACGTACGCGACGTCGCCCGTGCCGTCCATGCCGCCTCCCTCTCCGCCGCGCAGGGCGTCATCAACATCGGATCCGGTCGTGCCGTACGCCTGCGTGACGCCGCCTCCGTCCTCGCGCGCGTCGCCGGCTACGGCGGAGCCCTCCACGAACTCGACGGAGTTCCCGGCCCCGCCCGGCCGTCCATCGGCCACCCCCGCTCCGAAACAGAGCACACGGCCCCCGCCGCGTACCCCTACCCGGACGGCTGCGGCAGCTGGCAGCAGGCCGACGTGCGCACCGCACGCGACCGGCTCGGCTGGCGGCCCCGGATCAACCTCGAGGAATCCCTCGCCGACATCTGGATGGAGGCCGCATGCCGTATCTGACCACCACACCTACGGGCACCGCGAGCACGGACCTGAGGATCGGCTTCGGCGTCCCCGGCTATGCGCACCCCCTGGTCGCCCCGGTCGAATGGGGCGGCCTCACCCGCCCCGGCACCCCCCTGCACTGGGTCGTCCTGAACGTCTCCGACGGCCCCGGCGCCCGCCCCGACCCCCACTGCCTGGAGGCCGCCGGACGCCTGCGCAACGCGGGTGTCCGCGTACTCGGCCACCTGGACGTGACCTACGGCGCCCGCGCCTTCGGCGAACTCGTCTCCGAGGCACACCGCTATCTCGACTGGTACCAGATCGACGGCTTCCTCCTGGACCGCTGTCCCACGGAGCGGACAGCGCTCCCGGAGGTCCGGCGCACCACCGACACCCTGCGGGCGCTCCTCGGCGACGGCCACATCGTCCTCGGCCACGGCACCCACCCGTATCCCGGCTACGCCGAGACCGCAGACCAGTTGGTGACCTTCTCCGGCCCCTGGAGCGACTACCGCTGGTCGCAGGTGGCGGAGTGGACCGCGGAGTACCCGCCGGAGCGCTTCTGCCACTTCGTCCACGGCATGCCCCGCGGCCATCTCGACGAGGCTCTGCGCATCGCCCGCTGGCAGGGTGCCTCGACGATCTACTTCACCGACCGCACGGACCGCGGAGGTTCGGCCGGCCCCTGGGAGAGTCTGCCCGGCTACTGGGACGAACTCGTCTCGCGGATCGGAACGGGTGTCTCGGAATGAAGAAGGGCGTGGCAGTGTTACGGGGAGAACAACTGTAGTGATTGACCGACCAACGGAGTCCCCGTGTCGCTGCCACCCCTGGTCGAGCCAGCTGCTGAGCTCACCGTAGACGAGGTCCGCAGGTACTCCCGCCACCTGATCATCCCCGACGTGGGCATGGACGGGCAGAAGCGGCTGAAGAACGCCAAGGTGCTCTGTGTGGGCGCCGGCGGCCTGGGCTCGCCGGCGCTGATGTACCTCGCCGCCGCGGGCGTGGGCACCCTCGGCATCGTGGAGTTCGACGAGGTCGACGAGTCGAACCTGCAGCGCCAGATCATCCACAGCCAGGCGGACATCGGCCGCTCCAAGGCGGCGTCGGCCCGCGACAGCGTGCTCGGCATCAACCCCTATGTGAACGTGGTCCTTCACGAAGAGCGGCTCGAAGCCGAGAACGTGATGGACATCTTCAGCCGGTACGACCTGATCGTCGACGGCACGGACAACTTCGCGACCCGCTACCTGGTCAACGACGCGTGCGTGCTGCTCAACAAGCCGTACGTCTGGGGCTCGATCTACCGCTTCGACGGCCAGGCCTCCGTCTTCTGGTCCGAGCACGGGCCCTGCTACCGCTGCCTCTACCCGGAGCCCCCGCCCCCCGGCATGGTCCCCTCCTGCGCCGAGGGCGGCGTCCTCGGTGTGCTGTGCGCGTCCATCGGCTCCATCCAGGTCAACGAGGCCATCAAGCTCCTCGCGGGCATCGGCGAGCCGCTTCTCGGCCGCCTGATGATCTACGACGCCCTGGAGATGCAGTACCGCCAGGTCAAGGTCCGCAAGGACCCGAACTGCGCGGTCTGCGGCGAGAACCCGACCGTCACCGAGCTCATCGACTACGAGGCCTTCTGCGGTGTCGTCTCCGAAGAGGCCCAGGAGGCGGCCGCCGGCTCGACGATCACTCCCAAGCAGCTCAAGGAATGGATCGACGACGGCGAGAACATCGAGATCATCGACGTCCGCGAGATCAACGAGTACGAGATCGTCTCGATCCCCGGCGCCAAGCTGATCCCGAAGAACGAGTTCCTCATGGGCACCGCCCTGGCGACCCTGCCCCAGGACAAGAAGATCGTCCTGCACTGCAAGACCGGTGTCCGCAGCGCGGAGGTCCTCGCGGTCCTCAAGTCGGCCGGATTCTCCGACGCCGTGCACGTGGGCGGCGGCGTGATCGGCTGGGTCAACCAGATCGAGCCGGAGAAGCCGATCTACTAGCGACACCCCGTAGGGACAGACCCTGCAAGGACAGACCCCGTAGGGACTGATCCTGTAGGGACTGATCCTGCAGGGAGAGGGGCTCGGCACCGTGTGTGCCGGGCCCCTTCCCGTCGTCCGGGCAGGGGTGGCCGGGTCCGCTAGGAGCAGACCTTGCCGTCGTCCGGTACCGATCCGTCGAGCAGGTAGTCGTCCACCGTGCTGTCGACGCAGTCGCTCCCGCTCCCGTACGCCCCGTGTCCCTCGCCCTTCCAGGTGAGCTGCACACCGACGCCTTTGCCGAGCTCGTCGGCCATCTTGCGTGCGCCCTCGTACGGTGTCGCCGGGTCGCCGGTGTTGCCGACCACCAGGACCGGGTCCGCGCCGGGCGCGCTCACCTCCGGCGTCTCGTACTGCCCGGCCACCGGCCAGTCGTGGCACCACCCGGCCGTGTCCCAGCCCATCGAGTCCCCGAACACGGGCGAGATCTTCCGGAACGCGGGGAGCCGCTTCTTCGCCTCCTCGGGCGTCGGCCGCTCCTTGTCGTCCAAGCACGATATGACCCGTTGGGAATGCGTGGTCGTGCCGTAGCGGCCCGAGGCGTCACGGTCGTTGTAGCCGTCGGCCTGCGCGAGCAGTTCCGTGCCGTCGCCGTCCTCGGCCGCTTCGAGCGCGCTGGTGAGGGCCGGCCAGGACGACTTGCTGTAGAGCGGGTAGATGATGCCGGTGAGGGCGAGCTGCTGGGTCAGATCGCGGCCGCTCGTGGTCGCCAGCGGCTTCGAGTCGATCCGCTTGAGCAGGTCCGCGATCTCCTGGGAGCCCTGCTCGGGGTCCCGGCCCGTGGATTCGAGGTAGTCCTCAAGAGCGCGCTGGAAACCCCTGGCCTGGTTCTCCGCGTGGCCCACCGTGCCGGCGCTCGGGTCGACGACCGCGTCCAGGACCAGCCGCCCCGCGTTCTTGGGGAACAAGTGGGCGTACACACCGCCCAGTTCGGTGCCGTACGAGATGCCGAAGTAGTGCATCTTCCGGTCGCCGAGGACATGCCGCATCAGGTCCATGTCCCGGGCCGTGTCGGTCGTCGAGACATGTCCCATGAGCTTGCCCGCGGATTTCTGGCAGCCTTTGCCGAAGTCCGCGGCGTCCTTGAGGAACGCGATCTCCTCGGCGGAGGTGTCCGGGGTGGTGTCGACCGCCTCGGCCGCCTGGACCTCCTTGTCGCTGCGACAGCGCACGCCTTCGCTGGCGGCGACCCCGCGCGGGTCCCAGCTGACCAGGTCGTACCGCTCGTGGAGCTTCGCGAACGTCGGCCCGAACGGCGGCAGATAGTCGACGCCCGAGCCGCCGGGGCCGCCGAAGTTGAACAGCAGCGAGCCGATGCGGTCGCCCGAGGATCCGCTCGACTCGCTGCGGATCAGGGCCAGTCCGATGGTCTCGCCCGCCGGCTTCGCCCAGTCCAGCGGCACCTTGAGCGTCGTACACCGCCACTCCCCGCCCGGCGCGGGACCGGTCTCGGTGGCCTTGCACCTGCCCCAGTCGAGCTTCTGCGAGGTGAGTGAGGCGGGCAGCCCCCGCATGGCGCCCGCGGAGGATGCCGCGCCCGGCGACCTGCCCGCGTCGTCGTTCTTGTCGTTCTCCCCGTCGCCCCCGGACGAGCCGCTGCAGCCGGCCACCAGCAACGCGGCGGCGGCCAGTGCCGTCCACCGTGCGATACGCGCCATGAACTTCCCCCCTTGCATCGTCGTCCGCCGGATGTCGCGGATGACAGTCAGGCCATAGTAGGCAGATCGCCGCGAGCACAGCGGAGCCCTGTGGATAACTCTCTGACCTGCTGCTTTGTGAGGTTGTTCAGGAGCAGACCGTTCCGGTCGAGGGGACCCTTCCGTTCAGCAGATAGCCGTTCACCGCGCCGCGCACGCACTTGTTCCCGCTGTCGTACGACCCGTGCCCCTGACCTTTGTACGTCAGCTCGACACCGACCCCCTTGCCCAGTGAATCCACCATCTTCCGCGCGCCCTCGTACGGGGTCGCCGGGTCGCCGGTGTTCCCGACCACGAGGATCGGAGCCGCTCCGGGCGCGTTCACATCGGGGTGGTCGGCGTCGCCCGCCACCGCCCAGTCGGTGCAGCCGACCATGCCCCACGCCAGATAGTCGCCGAAGACCGAAGAGGCCCTGCGGAACTCAGGGAGCTTCGCCGTCACGTCGGCGGCGGTGTAACGCGGTTTGTCGTCCGCGCAGTTGATGGAGACGTTGGCGGCACTGATGTTGCTGTACTCGCCGTCCTGGTTGCGCCCGTTCATCGAGTCGGACAGCAGCATCAGGACCTTCCCGTCACCGTCGTACGCCTGCTGGAGCCCTTCGGTGAGGTACTCCCAGAACTCCTTGGAGTACAGGGACTGCGCGATGCCGCTCGTGGCGGCGGTCTGGGTGAGCCGGCGCGGGAAGATGCCCGGGATCGGCTTGCCGTCGAGGTCCTTGAGCAGGGTGGCGATCCGGTCCTTGACGTCCTGCGCGCTGTCGCCGAGCGGGCACTCCTCGGCCTTGGAGGCGCAGTCCTCGGCGAAGTTGTCCAGCGCCAACTGGAAGCCCTTGGCCTGCCCGAGGGAGCCCTGCTCGGAGTTCTGCGTCGGGTCCACGACCGCGTCGAAGACGGCCCGCCCGACCTTCTCGGGGAACAGATGCGCGTACACACCGCCCAGTTCGGTGCCGTACGAGATACCGAAGTAGTGCAGCTTGTCGTCGCCGAGGACCTGGCGCATCAGGTCCATGTCGCGGGCCGCGTCGGTGGTGCGCACGTGGGGGAGGAGCTTCCCGGAGTTCTTCTCGCAGGCCTTGTTGAAGTTCTTCGTGCTGTTCAACAGCGTCCGCTGCTCGGCTTCGTCGTCCGGGGTGGCGTCCTGCTGGAAGTACTCGTCGAGCTGTTCGCTGTCCTCGCACTTCACGCCGGCGCTGCGGCCGACACCGCGCGGGTCGAAACTGACCAGGTCGTAACGGGTACGCAGCGCGTCGTAGTCCTTGCCGAACGCGGGGAGCGTGGTGACGCCCGAGCCGCCGGGACCGCCGAAGTTGAAGAGCAGCGAACCGATGCGCCGGTCCTCGGCACCGCTCGCCTGCGCGCGGATCAGCGCGAGACCGATCGTGTCCCCCTTGGGCTTGTCCCAGTCCAGGGGCGCCTTCAGAGTCGCGCACTTCCAGCCGTCGCCGTCCGGCAGGGGCGACGGAGCGTCCCCGCCACCCTCGGACTCGGACGGTTCTGGGCAGTCCTTCCAACTGAGCTTCTGCGCCGACAGGTCCTCGTCCGCGGAGCCGCCGTCGGCGCCGCATCCGGCGAGGGCCGCCAGCAGCAGGAAGGCGGTGGCGGTCAGAACGGCGGCGCGCGGCGGGGAAGGATTCGGCATAAACCCATCCTGGGGTCGCACAGGACGAGCCGCTCGGGGCGCGGGCCGTGCGGGTGAGAATTCCCCGCCCTTTCCCGGGACCTGCCGTGACGACAGAGCCTAGAGCGCGCCCTTGCGCGTCAGGTGGTTGAAGAACAGCCATCCCGGCAGCACGGGCAGCCACAGCGTGAGAAGGCGGTACAGGAGCACGGCGGGCGCAGCGACCTCCTTGGGGAGCCCGACGGCGATCAGACCGACCGTCAGGGTGGCCTCGACGGCGCCCACGCCGCCCGGGGTGGGCGCCGCGGAGCCGAGCGCGTTCCCGGCGAGGAAGACGACGGCCACGCTGGCGATGCTGATCGCGGGCATGTCCTCGCTGCCGAACGCCCGGATCGACGCGTCGAGGCACATCACGAAGCAGGCCGTCAGCAGAAGCATGCCGCCGATGCCGGTGATCAGCTTCTGCGGACGCTGGAGCACGTCCAGCATGCGCGGGATGACACCCGCGAAAAGCGACCGCACGCGCGTGACCACGAATTTCCGCAGGAACGGCACCGAGGTCACGACGAGGACGAGGACCGCGACGGTCAGCAGACCTGCGATGACCGTCCGGGACGGCGACAAGGAGGGCGTCTTCTCGGTACCGGTCAGATAGCCGAACGACAGCAGCATCAGGATGTGGCAGCCGAGCCCGAACAGCTGCGACGCGCCGACGCTCGCCACCGCCAGCCCCGGCCGTACCCCCGCACGCTGCAGGAACCGCGTGTTGAGCGCGACACCGCCCACCGCCGCGGGCGCCACGATCTTCACGAAGGACCCGGCGACCTGCGCCGCCACGGCCCGCATGAACGGCACCCGCTCGGGCACGAAGCCCAGCAGGCTCATGGCCGCGGCGAAGTAGCTCAGCAACGAGAAGAGCGCCGCCGCGGCGACCCAGCCCCACTGGGCGCTCTCGAAGAGCGTGCCGAACTCGATGTGCGTGAGCTGCGTCAGCAGGAAGTACGCGCCGAACGCGCCCGCGATGAAACTGATCAGGGTGCGCGGCCGGATGCGCTCAAGACGGGCCGGCTCGACCGGTGCCTGCGGCCTGATCAGCAGCACCTGGTGCCGGATCTGGGTGAGCAGGTCCTCCTCGCGGGCCTCGTCCAGCGCCTCGTCGATCGCCCGCTTCTCGGCCCGCTGCTCGGCCCGTACGGTTTTCTTGTCGGGCTTCTCCAGGACGGGCCTGGTCTCCTCGGGCGTGGCCTCGTGCTCCGCGGCGCGGGCCAGTTTGGCCTGCCGGGAGGCCTCCAGGACCGCCTCGCGTTCGCGCTCCGAACGCTCCCGGGCCAGTTTGCGCAGCGTCGCGCGGTGGGAGCGGGTGAGCGCGATGGGCTGCAGCATGGGCAGGCAGTCGGCGACCGCGTCCGGGCCGAGCACACCGACGGCCGAGGCCACCGCGCGCTCCGCGCCGACGCGCAGGCCCAGCGTGGTCACCAGCTGGGCGACGTCCATGCGCAGCATCAGCTCACCGGCCGCGATCTCACCGTTGCGCAGGTCCGTGAGGATCACCGTGCCGGAACGATCCACCAGAATGGCGTCACCGGCCAGCCTGCGGTGGGCGATGCGCCGCGACTGAAGTGCCTGCACCTGGTGCCAGGTCTCGCGCAGCAGGTCGTCGGTGATCTCCTCGTCCGGCAGCGTGTCGAGGGTGCGCCCGCCGATGTGTTCGTAGACCAGCATCACGGCGTCCGGACCCAGCTCGGAGGTCGCGATCAGTTTCGGCGCGTTGGCCCCGGCCGCGATGGCCGCGTACGCGAGGAGCGCCTCCTGTTCCAGGGCCTGGCGCAGCGACTGGAGGCTGCGGCGCGTGGTGATGCCGCGCAGGGTCAGCCGGCGCCACACGCGGTAGAAGAACCCCTGCGCCTGCTGTTCCCGGTCCACCACCGTCACATCCAGTGGGGCACCGTCCTGGAGCGTCACGAAGTACCGGCGGCCGCGGTCGCCGTCCGCGGCCTCCGGGGTCTCGTCGCGCGCCGCGCTCACCGGGTGGAAGCCGACGTGCCGCAGCCCGGCCATCAGGGTCCGGCCGGTGGGCCGTACGTTCGGTGAGCCGACCGCGTACAGCGTTCCGTAGGCCACGGTCCAGCCGATCAGCACCGTGAGGATGATCGAGAAGGGGGTCGTGTAGCCGGTGACCAGCATGGAGAAGGCGTCGAGCATCAGCACGACCCACAGGACCGCACGCCAGCGCGGCCGTCGCGACATGCCGACGGCCGTCATGTAGGCGATGACCGGCGCGAGGTAACCGTGCACCGGATCGGTCAGGGCGTGGATGTCTCCGGGGGAGGGCTGGGTGAGCGCCTTCTGGATCGAGTCCGGGGCGCCTTTGGCGACCCACAGATCAGTGGCGAGCGTCACACCGTGGGCGAGGACCGCGGCCAGCACACCGTCGGCGATCCGCAGCCCGTCCCGCTTGATCAGCCGCTCGATGGCGAAGGCGACCGGCACCAGGAGGATCGCGATGCTCGACGCGAGCCCGGCGATCTTGATCAGCAGGTCGGGCGCCTCGTCGGTGCCCTTGTTGATGTCCTGCGCCAGCCCCGACGTGGTGCCGTGCGCGAACGCGGCGATCGACAGCAGCACGGTGATCGCGAGAACGCCCACGAGCAGGCGCATCAGGTCGGAGGGACGGTGCACGCGCGCGGGGAGCAGCGGTTCGTCGCCCTCGACCGCTTCGGCCGGGGCGTCGTCGCAGGCCACGCCGTCGGTCTCCGCGGCTTCGCTCTCCTTGCGCATGTCCTTCTTCTGGGACGTGTCCGGACTCCCGGACGTCACGCCTGTCCCGGACGCGACGTCCGGCACTGGCGTCACAGGCGCCTCTGTCTTCTCCGGAAGGCTTTCGTCCGAATCGTCGCCGGAATCCGGGCGCGACGAAACCTCAGAGGTGCCCTCCGCGTCTTCGGGGTGCACACCCTGCTGTTTCATCGTCTCTTCTTGGTCTCGTATCACCAGTAACCGCCCGCACGATGGTGGCATGCCCCGCTGACACAGGGGGGCATCAGGGTGCAATGCGGGGGCGCACAGTCTGCCCGAAGCGCTGTGCCGGAGCGAGGGATACACACAGTCGCCGCCGCGTCACGTTGTCGGAGGGGTGGTGCAGGATGGACCGGATGAGCGAGCAGAGCCTCCCGGCGGACGCCTTGCCGGAGTACGCGGAGCGGGTCCTCGACGTCGCCGAGCAGATCCCGCCCGGGCGCGTCATGACGTACGGAGATGTCGCGGAATGGCTGGAGGAGGGCGGTCCGCGACAGGTCGGACGCGTGATGGCCCTCTACGGAGGAGCCGTTCCGTGGTGGCGGGTCGTCCGCGCGGACGGGACCTTGCTCCCCGGCCACGAACTGGACGCGCAGGAGCACTACCGGGCCGAAGGCACGCCCCTCAAGGGTGCGAG
Source organism: Streptomyces sp. NPDC127119 (assembly GCF_042677425.1). Lineage (NCBI taxonomy): Bacteria > Bacillati > Actinomycetota > Actinomycetes > Kitasatosporales > Streptomycetaceae > Streptomyces > Streptomyces sp. NPDC127119. Next base: position 13,780 of record NZ_JBHXTO010000032.1, read on the forward strand.
CAGGGCCTCCGAAGGCCACCTTCCGCGCATCGACATGAAACAGGCCAGATGGGACGGCGGTGATCGCGCGGAGGGTCACACCCGACAGCTTCCGGCATCGAACCGCCAGGAGGGCGACGGGTGACCCGTTCGAGGGAATGCGGGCACGCCCGGGACATGCCGTACGTTCGTGATGCGGGAGACACCGGTGCCGGGAGGGAACACGGGGAAGCGCCGCTTCCACGGCATCCACCGGCGTAGCGTCGACGGCACGCGTCCCGTTCATCCCGCGGCCACCGCCCGCCTCGCGCCGCCGATCTTCCACCCGTCGCCCGAGCACGATCCCTCACCGACGGCGTCCCGCGCCGACAGTGACAATCCCCAGCACACCCACCAGGACCGGCGAACCACGTGAGCTCCTCTTTCTCCACCAGGCGCCTGTCGTACCCCCAGGGTCGACAGGGGACCCGTGGCGCTTACCGGCTGGTGCGTACCCCGCCGGTACGGGTGGCTCCCCCTCTGCTGGACGCAGCCCAGCGTGCGGCGGTTGACCACGAGCGGGGCCCGCTGCTCGTCCTCGCAGGTCCGGGCACCGGCAAGACGACCACGCTCGTCGAGTCCGTGGCGGCCCGGATCGCCCGCGGCGCGGACCCCGAGCGCATCCTGGTGCTGACGTTCAGCCGCAAGGCCGCCGTGGAACTGCGCGACCGCATGGCGCTGCGCATAGGAGCGGCCCGCGCGCCCCGGGCGACGACCTTCCACTCCTTCTGCTACGCCCTGGTGAGGGCCCACCAGGACACCGATCTGTTCGTGGAACCGATGCGGCTGCTCTCCGGCCCCGAACAGGACGTGGCGGTACGGGAACTGCTCGCGGGCCAGCCCGGCCTGGAGCGGCTCGGTCTCGCCCATGTGCGCTGGCCGGACGAACTGCGCGCGTGCCTGACGACGCGCGGCTTCGCCGACGAGGTCCGCGCGGTCCTCGCCCGCAGCCGTGAACTGGGCCTCGGCCCCGACGCCCTGCAGACCTTCGCCCGGCGCATCGGCCGCCCCGACTGGCTGGCCGCCTCCGCCTTCCTCGCCGAGTACCTCGACGTGCTCGACATGCAGGGAGTGCTCGACTACGCGGAACTGGTGCACCGTGCGGTGCTGCTCGCCCGGCGCCCCGGCGTGGCCGAACGGCTCGCCGAGCAGTACGACGCCGTCTTCGTGGACGAGTACCAGGACACCGATCCGGCACAGCTGCGGCTCCTGGACGCGCTCGCGGGCGGTGGCCGCACACTGGTGGCGTTCGGCGACCCCGACCAGTCGATCTACGCGTTCCGGGGCGCCGACGTGAACGGCATCCTGGAGTTCCCGGACGTCTTCCCGCGCGCGGACGGCACACCGGCCCCGGTCGAGGTCCTGAGGACGTCCCGCAGGTCGGGCGCGGGCCTGCTGGCGGCCACCCGGCTGCTGACCCAGCGCATGCCCCTGACCCGCCTCCCGGCGGAGAAGGTACGCGCCCACAGGGAACTCGCCCCCGTACGGGACGGCGGTCAGGTGGAGGTCTACACGTACCCGACCCCCGGTACGGAGCTGGACAACATCGCGGACATCCTGCGCCGTGCCCACCTGGAGGACGGCGTTCCGTGGAAGGACATGGCCGTCCTGGTACGTGCCGGCTCCCGCACCATCCCGACGATCCGCCGCACGCTCACCGCGGCCGGCGTCCCCCTCGACATCGACGGCGACGACCTGCCGCTGCGCCGCGAACCGGCGGTGACGCCCTTGCTGACGGCCCTCAAGGCGGTGGCCGCGGCGGAACTGGGGGAGCCGCCCGCCCGCGAGAGCCCTTCAGCCGAGCCCCCTTCCTCCGAGACCTCTTCCCCTGAGATCACTCCCTCCGGAGACGCGACTTCAGAGGCGACTTCGGAAGGGCCCCTCTCCGAAGAGCCCACCTCGGGCGAGGCGGCGTCGGATGGACCCGCCTCAGAGAAGCAGTCCGGCCCAGTGGAGCGGGCCACCTCGGAGGAGCGAGTCGTCCAGGAGCAGCCCCTCCAGGAGCAGCCCCTCCGGGAGGAGCCGTCCGTCCAGGAGGAGCAGGCCGTCCCGGAGAAGCCGTGGCTCGACGTCGAGACCGCGCTCACCCTCCTCGCGTCCCCGCTGGCCGGCATGGACGCCGCGGACCTGCGCCGTCTGGGCCGTGCCCTGCGCGAGGAGGAGCGCGCCGCGGGCAACCACGTGCCGCCGCCCTCCGACGAGCTGCTGACACGGGCCCTGGCCGAGCCCGAGCGGCTGGTCGCCCACGACCCCTCGTACGCGCGCGGCGCCCAGCGCCTGGGCGCCCTCCTGCGCAAGGCAAGGGAACGCCTGGCAGGCGGCGGCACGGCCGAGGAGGCGCTCTGGGAGCTGTGGGACGGTACGCCCTGGCCGCAGCGCCTGGAGCGGGCCGCCCGGCGCGGCGGCGCGGCCGGCCGCAACGCGGACCGCGACCTCGACGCCGTGTGCGCGCTGTTCGCGACCGCGGCCCGTGCCGAGGAACGCACCGGCGGCCGAGGCGCCCTCAACTTCCTGGAGGAGGTCGACGCCCAGGACATCGCCGCCGACACGCTCACCCGAAGGGCCGTGCGCCCCGACGCCGTACGTCTGATGACCGCGCACCGCTCCAAGGGCCTGGAATGGCGCCTGGTCGTCGTCGCGGGCGTCCAGGAGGGACTGTGGCCCGACCTGCGCCGTCGCGGTTCCCTCCTGGAGGCGGACCGCATCGGACGGGACGGTCTCGCGGAGCCGCTCACCCCCGGAGCGCTCCTCTCCGAAGAACGCCGCCTGTTCTACGTGGCCGCCACACGCGCGCGTGAACGGCTCGTCGTCACCGCAGTGAAGGCCCCCGCGGACGACGGCGATCAGCCGTCCCGCTTCCTCACCGAACTCGGCACGGAGCCCAAGGACATAACGGGCCGCCCCCGCCGCCCCCTGTCCGTCGCCGCGCTCGTCGCGGAACTGAGGTCCACCACGGTCGACCCCCGCGTCTCGGCCACCCTCAGGGAGGCGGCGGCCCGCCGCCTGGGCAGACTCGCCGCGCTCGGCGACGAGGACGGCCGCCCCCTGGTGCCGTCCGCGCACCCCTACCGCTGGTGGGGCATGTACGAACCCACCGAGAGCAAGGTGCCGCTGCGCGACCGCGACCATCCCGTCGTGCTCTCCGGCAGCGCCCTCGACCAGCTCGCCAACACCTGCGCCCTGCAGTGGTTCCTGGGCCGCGAGGTGAAGGCGGACGCCCCCGCGACCGCCGCCCAGGGCTTCGGCAACGTGGTGCACGTCCTGGCGGACGAGGTCGCCTCCGGCCGCACTCCCGCCGACCTCGCCGTCCTCATGGAGCGGCTCGACTCCGTGTGGGAGGCGCTCGCCTTCGACGCGCCCTGGAAGTCGGCCCAGGAGAAGGAGCACGCGCGCGTGGCGCTCGAACGCTTCCTGAAGTGGCATGTCATGGACCGCGCCGAACGCACTCCGGTGGCCAGCGAGCACGACTTCGACGTCACCCTCGAAGCGGGCTCCTACGAAGTCCGCATCCGCGGCTCCATGGACCGCGTCGAGCGGGACGCCGAGGGCCGCGCCTATGTGGTCGACTTCAAGACCGGCAAGCAGGCACCGAGCGCCGCTGACGTGGCCCATCACCCGCAGCTCGCCGTCTACCAGCTCGCCGTCAGCGAGGGCGCCGTGGACGAGGCCTTCGACGGCGAACGCCCCGAGCCCGGCGGCGCCGAGCTCGTCCAGTTGCGCCAGGGCGCCCCCAAGAAGGACGGGGGCGAGACCCTGCCCAAGGTGCAGGCCCAGGAGCCGCTGGAGGGGGAGTGGGTCGGCGACCTCCTCGCCACCGCCGCGGGCAAGGTCCTCGACGAACGGTTCACGCCGACGACCGGCCAGCACTGCACGCACTGCGCGTTCCGGGCCTCGTGCAGCGCCCGCCCGGAAGGACGTCACGTCGTCGAGTGACGGGACATGGTGACCCCGGGCAGCCGTCCGCGGGGTGTCCGCCGCATCTGCTGCGATCCGCGCCGAAGTGTCCGCGGCAATCCGCTCCAAAGGGTGTCTGCCGTGTACGAAGCGCCGCGAAGTGACATACAGCACCACGTGTGCTGACCTGCGCATCCTTCGGCCCCGCCGTCGAATCGGCACCGACTGTCAGTGGGCGCGACTAGCCTCTCTGACGTGCCAGCCCGTATCTCCGATCCCGAGCAGCTCAAGGAGCTCCTCGGCATCCCGTTCACCCCGGAACAGACGGCCTGCATCGTCGCCCCGCCCGCCCCGCAGGTGATCGTGGCCGGAGCCGGGTCCGGCAAGACTACGGTGATGGCCGCGCGCGTGGTGTGGCTGGTCGGCACCGGACAGGTCGCCCCCGAGCAGGTCCTGGGCCTGACGTTCACCAACAAGGCGGCCGGCGAACTCGCCGAGCGCGTACGGAAGGCCCTGATCAAGGCCGGAGTCACCGACCCGGACGTGATCGACCCGGACAACCCGCCGGGCGAACCGGTGATCTCCACCTACCACGCCTTCGCCGGCCGCCTCCTGACCGATCACGGGCTGCGCATCGGACTCGAACCCACCGCGCGCCTCCTCGCCGACGCCACGCGCTACCAGCTGGCCGCCCGGGTCCTGCGCGAGGCACCGGGCCCCTACCCCGCGCTCACTCGCTCCTTCCCCGACCTGGTCGGCGACCTCCTCACCCTCGACTCCGAGCTGGCTGAACACCTCGTACAGCCCGAGGAGCTGCGCGCGTACGACGCACGGCTGCTGCACGAGCTGGAGGGCGCCAAGCTCAGCAATGCCGACCTGCGCAAGGTCCCGGAGACCGCCGCCGCCCGACGTGAACTGACCGAGCTGGTGAGCCGCTACAGGAAGGCCAAGCGCGAGCGCGACCTCCTCGACTTCGGCGACCAGATCGCCCTCTCGGCGACCCTCGCCCGCACCCGCTCCGAGGTCGGCGGCATCCTGCGCGACGAGTTCCGGGTCGTCCTCCTGGACGAGTACCAGGACACGTCCGTGGCCCAGCGCATCCTCCTGGCCGGTCTGTTCGGCGCCGGCACGGGCCACCCGGTGACCGCCGTCGGCGACCCCTGCCAGGCCATCTACGGCTGGCGCGGCGCCTCCGTGGCCAACCTCGACGACTTCCCCGAACACTTCGCGCACGCCGACGGGCGCCCGGCGACCCGCCAGTCGCTCAGCGAGAACCGCCGCAGCGGAGGCCGCCTCCTCGACCTCGCCAACGGCCTCGCGGAGCCCCTGCGCGCCATGCACGCGGGCGTGGAGGCCCTCCGCCCCGCCCCCGGCGCCGAGCGCGACGGCATGGTCCGCTGCGCCCTGCTGCGTACCCACGCCGAGGAGATGGACTGGCTCGCCGACTCCATCGCCCATCTCGTACGCACCGGCAAGGCCCCCGGTGAGATCGCCGTCCTGTGCCGCACCGCGACCGACTTCGCCCAGATCCAGGGCGCGCTCGTCGCCCGCGACATCCCGGTGGAGGTCGTCGGACTCTCCGGGCTGCTGCACCTGCCCGAGGTCGCCGACCTGGTCGCCGTCTGCGAGGTCCTCCAGGACCCCGGGGCCAACGCCTCACTGGTCCGTCTGCTCACCGGACCGCGCTGGCGCATCGGCCCCCGCGACCTCGCCCTCCTGGGCCGCCGCGCCCGGCTGCTCGTGTCCCACGCACGCGTGGGCGCCGACGACGACCCCGACCTGCGGCTCGCCGCAGCCGTCGAAGGCGTCGACCCGGCCGAGGTGATCTCCCTCGCGGACGCCCTCGACACCTTCCTGGAGACACCCCTCGGCGATGACGGGGACGACGACGGGCTGCCGTTCTCGGCCGACGCCCGCGTACGGTTCGCGCGCCTCGCCACCGAACTGCGCGATCTGCGCCGCTCGCTCGCCGACCCGCTCATGGACGTCCTGCACCGGGTGCTGGCCACCACGGGCCTGGAGGTGGAGCTCTCCGCGTCCCCGCACGCGCTGGCCGCCCGCCGCCGCGAGACCCTGTCCAACTTCCTGGACGTCGCCGCCTCCTTCGCCGCGAACGAGGGCGAGGCCAGCCTGCTCGCCTTCCTCGGCTTCCTTCGGACCGCGGCCCAATATGAGAAGGGCCTGGACAACGCCCTGCCGGGCGGCGAGAACACCGTCAAGGTGCTCACCGCGCACAAGTCCAAGGGCCTGGAATGGGACGTCGTCGTGGTCCCGGGACTCGTCACCGGCACGTTCCCCAGCGGCCAGGGCCGCGAGAAATGGACCGCCCAGGGCAAGGTCCTCCCGCACCAACTGCGCGGCGACGCCGACACCCTGCCCGACATCGACGCCTGGGACTCCCGCAGCATGAAGGCCTTCCACGAGGCCATGAAGGAGCACCAGCACACCGAGGAACTCCGCCTCGGCTACGTCACCTTCACCCGCCCCCGCTCCCTGCTGCTCGGCTCCGGCCACTGGTGGGGCCCCTCCCAGAAGAAGCCCCGCGGCCCCTCCGACTTCCTGCACGCCCTGTACGAGCACTGCGCGGCCGGGCACGGCGAGATCGAGGCCTGGGAGGACGAACCCGAGGAGGACGAGGAGAACCCCGCGCTGCTGGCGGCCGGTGGCGACCACGCCTGGCCGCTCCCGCTCGACGACCTGGCGATGGCCCGCCGCCGCGAGGCCGCACGGACGGTGCTGGCCTACCTGGAGTCCGGCCACTCCCACGAGACGGCCCACCCCTCCGCTCACGACGACCCGGGCCCGTACGACGACCCGGACTGGCCACCGCCGGAGGAGGACGAGCCTCCTTACGAAGAGGCCGATTTCAAGGACGAGGCCCCGGACGACTGGGACGCGTGGACCCCGGAGCGCCCGGTGACCCCCGACCGCCCGACAGTCCCGCACCCCAGCCCCGCCCCGGACGCCCGCGCGCACCCTCCCGAGACCTCGCGCCTCACCCTGGAGGAAGCCCGCACCATCGCCTCCTGGGACCGCGACCTCGACGCCCTCACCGGGGAGCTCCTGCGCGCCCGCGAGAGCGTCACGGACGTCCCCCTGCCGGCCTCCCTGACCGCGTCCCAGCTGCTGCGGCTGGCCGCCGACCCGGAAGGGTTCGCCCAGGAACTGGCGCGCCCCATGCCGCGCCCGCCCCAGCCCGCCGCCCGCCGCGGCACCCGCTTCCACGCCTGGGTCGAGGCCCGCTTCGAAGAGCTGCGCCTCCCGATGCTGGAGCCGGAGGACCTGCCCGGCAGTGAGGCCGAGATCGCCGACGAACGCGACCTGGAAGCCCTCAAGGACGCCTTCGACCGCACCCCCTACGCCCACCGCACGCCCTACCGGGTCGAGACCCCCTTCCAGCTCGCCATCGCCGGCCGCGTCGTACGGGGCCGGATCGACGCGGTCTACAAGGAAGAGGTTTACGAAAAAGGGGCTCACAGGGAAGGGGCCGACGAGCACGGAGCCGGGCGGGCGACGACGACGTACGAGATCGTCGACTGGAAGACCAGCCGCACCCGCACCGCCGACCCGCTCCAGCTCGCCGTCTACCGGCTCGCCTGGGCCGAGCAGCGCGGCGTCCCGCTGGAATCCGTACGGGCCGCCTTCCTGTACGTGCGCAGCGGCGAGGTCGTACGCCCCAAGAGCCTGCCGGACCGGGCCGCGCTGGAACGCCTCCTCCTGGAAGAACCACCCGAAGGGGTTCCCGACGAACCGCCGGACCAGCACGCGCGCGTGGACGGATAGGCTCGTGACCATGAGCAAGACTCCGGACAGCGCCGTCCGCGCGTACACCGAGCAGCACCGCGCAGCCTTCCTCGACGACCTCGCCGAATGGCTGCGCATCCCGTCCGTCTCGGCCCAGCCCGAGCACGCCGCGGACGTACGGCGCAGCGCCGACTGGCTCGCCGCGAAACTGCGGGAGACGGGCTTCCCGACCTGCGAGGTCTGGTCGACCCCCGGCGCACCCGCGGTCTTCGCCGAATGGCCCTCGGACCACCCGCAGGCGCCCACGGTCCTCGTCTACGGCCACCACGACGTACAGCCCGCCGCCCGCGAGGACGGCTGGGACACCGACCCCTTCGAGCCCGTCGTCCGCGGAAACCGACTCCACGCGCGCGGGGCCGCCGACGACAAGGGGCAGGTGTTCTTCCACACACTCGGTGTCCGGGCCCACCTCGCCGCCACGGGCCGCACGAGCCCCGCGGTCCATCTGAAGCTGCTGATCGAGGGCGAGGAGGAGTCCGGCTCCCCGCACTTCCGTGACCTCGTCGAAGCCCGCAAGGACCGGCTGACCGCCGACGCGGTGATCGTCTCCGACACCGGCATGTGGTCCGAGGACACCCCCACGGTGTGCACCGGCATGCGCGGCCTCGCCGAGTGCGAGATCCAGCTGTACGGGCCCGACCAGGACATCCACTCCGGCTCCTTCGGCGGCGCCGTGCCCAATCCGGCCACCGCCGTCGCCCGCCTCGTCGCCGCCCTGCACGACGAGCACGCGCGCGTGGCGATCCCCGGGTTCTACGAAGGCATCACCGAACTCACCGACCGCGAGCGGGAGCTCTTCGCCGAGCTGCCCTTCGACGAGGAGCGCTGGCTGCGCACCGCCCGGTCCACGGCCACGCACGGAGAGAGCGGCCACACCACCCTGGAGCGCGTCTGGGCCCGCCCGACCGCCGAAGTCAACGGCATCGGCGGGGGCTACCAGGGCCCCGGCAACAAGACGATCGTCCCGTCCTCGGCGATGGTCAAACTCTCCTTCCGGCTCGTCGCCGGACAGGACCCCGACCACATCGAGAAGGCCGTCCGCGCCTGGGCCGCCGAGCAGCTGCCCGCCGGGATCCGCCACGAGATCACCTTCGGCGCCGCCACGCGCCCGTGCCTCACACCGCTTGACCATCCCGCCCTGCAGTCCGTCGTACGCGCCATGGGCCGAGCCTTCGAGAAGGAGATCCGCTTCACCCGCGAGGGCGGATCGGGGCCCGCCGCGGACCTCCAGGACGTCCTCGCCGCCCCGGTGCTGTTCCTCGGCATCTCGGTCCCGTCCGACGGCTGGCACGCCCCGAACGAGAAGGTCGAACTCGACCTCCTCCTCAAAGGCGTCGAGACCTCCGCCTACCTGTGGGGCGATCTGGCCCGGAACTGGCGAGATGCACACTGAAGAAGCCCCGCCGCACCCGTCCTGCCGTACAACCGGACATCCGGCTGAACAGCCCGCCGAACCAACCGTTTCACCGGGGGAGTTGGAAGCACCCGTGACCACCTGGACCGACCGCACCGCCGACCGTCCCATCTCGCTCACCGCCCCGAGCGGCATCGACCGGGCCGCCCACCACCGGCTCGACGAGGCCTGGCTCGCCGCGGCGTGGAGCCACCCCACCACCCGGGCCTTCGTGGTCTCCGGCGGTCAGGTCCTCATCGACGAGACGCCCGACGGCACCACCGAACTCGTCATGACCCCGTCCTTCGAAGCGCCCCTCACCGAGGCGCACCGCTACTTCCTCGGCACCGACGACGACGGCGTGAGCTACTTCGCCCTCCAGAAGGACACCCTGCCCGGCCGTATGGACCAGTCCGCGCGCGCGGCGGGTCTGCGCGAGGCGGGCCTGCTCCTGTCACCCCGTGACGCCGGCCTCATGGTGCACGCGGTCGCTCTGGAGAACTGGCAGCGCCTGCACCGCTTCTGCTCCCGCTGCGGTGAACGCACGGTGATCGCCGCGGCCGGTCACATCCGCCGCTGCCCCGCCTGCGGTGCCGAGCACTACCCGCGCACCGACCCGGCCGTGATCATGGCCGTGACGGACAACGAGGACCGCATCCTGCTCGGCCGCCAGGTGCACTGGCCCGAAGGCCGCTTCTCCACCCTCGCGGGCTTCGTCGAGCCCGGTGAGTCCATCGAGCAGTCGGTCCGCCGCGAGGTGTTCGAGGAGGCAGGCATCACCGTCGGCGAGGTCGAGTACGTCGCCAGCCAGCCCTGGCCGTTCCCCTCCAGCCTCATGCTGGGCTTCATGGCCCGCGCGACCTCGGCGGAGATCAATGTCGACGGCGAGGAGATCGAGGAAGCGCGCTGGTTCTCCCGCGAAGACCTGCGGGCCGCCTTCGAGTCCGGGGAGGTCCTGCCTCCGTACGGCATCTCGATTGCGGCCCGTCTGATCGAGCTCTGGTACGGCAAGCCCCTGCCGACGCGCGGAGCGGCCACCTGAGGCGGCCGACGCCCGGGACCGGGGACAGGTCCTAGGCGCCGATCTTCTGCTTCACCTGGGCCAGCGAAGGGTTCGTCAGCGTCGAGCCGTCGGGGAAGAGGACGGTGGGAACTGTCTGGTTTCCGCCGTTCGCCTTCTCGACGAACTCCGCGGACGCCGGGTCGTGCTCGATGTTGATCTCGTCGTACGTGATGCCCTCGCGGTCCATCTGGCTCTTCAGCCGACGGCAGTAGCCGCACCACGTGGTGCTGTACATCGTCACAGTGCCCGGCATGTCTCTCGTGCTCCTTCGCTGCAGGGAGGTGCGTGTTCGCAGTGAGGGGAACGTACGCGACCGGTCTGCCATTCCCGTGTGCGGGCGGGCAGGGGCGACGCGGGGACGGGCGGCGCCTGCCGTATTAGTACGACTGCAGGCGGCTGCCTGTGGACAACCGGCGCATCCGTCCCGGCCGACCTGGCAGCATGGCGGGGTGACAGCAGCATCGCACTCCACCCTTTTCCCGCAGGGCACCCACGGCTCTCAGTACCCGGCACCGCCGAGTGGGGCCGACGCGGTGCTCGAAGGGCTCGACCCCGAGCAGCGTGAGGTCGCCACCGCCCTGCACGGCCCGGTCTGCGTGCTCGCGGGAGCCGGCACGGGCAAGACCCGTGCCATCACCCACCGCATCGCCTACGGGGTGCGGGCAGGGATCCTCCAGCCCTCCAGCGTGCTCGCCGTCACCTTCACCGCACGGGCCGCGGGCGAGATGCGCGGCCGTCTCCGCCAGCTCGGCGCCTCCGGGGTCCAGGCCCGCACCTTCCACTCCGCCGCCCTGCGCCAGCTCCAGTACTTCTGGCCGAAAGCGGTCGGTGGCAGCCTGCCCCGCATCGTCGACCGCAAGATCCAGCTCGTCGCCGACGCCGCTGCCGCCTCCCGCATCCGTCTCGACCGAGGCGAACTGCGGGACGTCACCGCCGAGATCGAATGGTCCAAGGTCACCCAGACCATCCCCGCCGACTACGCGGCGGCGGCCGTGAAGGCCGGCCGCGAGGCCCCCCGCGACCGCGCCGAGATCGCACAGCTCTACGCGGCGTACGAGGACATCAAGCGGGGCCGCGGCGTCATCGACTTCGAGGACGTCCTGCTGCTGACCGTCGGCATCCTTCAGGACCAGCACCACATCGCGGAGGCGGTCCGCGCCCAGTACCAGCACTTCGTGGTCGACGAGTACCAGGACGTCAGCCCCCTCCAGCAGCGCCTCCTGGAACTGTGGCTCGGCGAGCGCGACAGCCTCTGCGTCGTCGGCGACGCCAGCCAGACCATCTACTCGTTCACCGGCGCCACCCCCGACCACCTCCTCGACTTCCGTACCCGCCACCCCGGCGCCACGGTCGTCAAGCTCGTCCGCGACTACCGCTCCACCCCTCAGGTGGTCCACCTCGCCAACGGCCTGCTCGCCCAGGCCCGCGGTCGCGCCGCGGACCACCGGCTGGAGCTGATCTCCCAGCGCGCCGCGGGCCCCGAGCCCGGCTACGCGGAGTACGCCGACGAGCCCGCCGAGGCCGAAGGCGCCGCCCGGCGCATCCGCGACCTGATGGCCTCCGGCACCCCCGCGAGCGAGATCGCGATCCTCTTCCGTACGAACTCGCAGTCGGAGATCTACGAACAGGCCCTCGCCGATGTCGCCGTGCCCTACCAGCTGCGCGGAGCCGAGCGCTTCTTCGACCGCCCCGAGGTCAAGCGGGCCATCCACGCCCTGCGCGGCGCGGCCCGCTTCGGGGGCAACGACTCACTCCTCGACGACGCCCCCGACCTGCCCTCGCAGGTGCGGGCGGTGCTGTCCGGGGACGGCTGGACCCACCAGCCACCGGCGGGCTCCGGAGCCGTCAGGGAGCGCTGGGAATCCCTCGCCGCCCTCGCGAACCTCGCCCAGGACTTCGCCGCCGCCCGGGCCGACGCCACCCTCGGCGACCTCGTGGCCGAACTCGAAGAGCGCGCCGGCGCCCAGCACGCCCCGACCGTCCAGGGCGTCACCCTCGCCTCCCTCCACTCCGCCAAGGGCCTGGAGTGGGACGTCGTCTTCCTGGTCGGCGTCGCCGAGGGCATGATGCCGATCTCCTACGCCAAGACCGACGACCAGATCGAGGAGGAGCGCCGCCTCCTCTACGTCGGTGTCACCCGCGCCAGACAGCACCTCTCCGTCTCCTGGTCGCAGTCCCGCTCACCCGGTGGCCGCGCCAACCGGCGGCCCAGCCGCTTCCTCGACGGCCTGCGACCCGGCTCCGTCACCACCGCGGGCCGCAGGGGCGCGACCGGCCCCGGCGGGCCCGGCGGCATCGAGCGCGGGGCCGTGGGCAGCGTCCCCGACGCACCCCGGCGGACCAGCCGCACCCCGGCCCGCTGCCGGGTCTGCGGTCGGACCCTCAACGACGCCGGCGAGATGAAGCTGATGCGCTGCGAGGACTGCCCCTCCGACATGGATGAAGGGCTCTACGAACGGCTGCGTGACTGGCGTGCGGTCCAGGCGCAGGGGAGCGGGCAGCCGGATTTCTGCGTCTTCACGGACAAGACGCTGATGGCCATCGCGGAAGCGGTGCCGTCCACTCCGGTTGAGCTGGCCCGCATCCCGGGCGTCCGCGCCCGCAAGCTCAACCGCTACGGAACCGACGTACTCGCCATCTGCGCAGGTCAAGAGCCTGATACCGGTGAAGACGAGGAATGATTCAAACTCGTCGAGAAAATAGTTTGCGCATGCCCCAGCAATCCCCATAAGTTCTAGAGCACGGAAACGGCGGCCTTCTCGAAGGCCCAGGTTTCGTGCTGTACTTAACAACCGACGGACCGGCTCGCCCGGTCCCAGAGACGCCGAGAGGAGGCGATTCCAGTGATCAGCATCACCACCAGCTCCGCCAGCACCGCCAAAATGACCGATCGCTCGGTCGTCTCCACGTGCCTGCTCGGCTTCTCGAACCTGGGCACCGGTCTGTCCGGCATCGCTGCCATTCGGCCGGCGTCCCCCGTGTCTCTCGCGACACTCCCTGTCCGCGAGCGCAATGAGCGACCGATGAAGGCACTGGAAGCAGTAGAGGCACAGGCGAAGGCCTATGCCTTTGAGGCGGCCGGTGCCGGAGCCAACCAGCAGACGCATCACACGATGTGGGCCTTCCGTGGGCCTGACCCCTGGAGTGATCCAGCCTGATCGACGATCAGGCCGGCGCCTTCAGGGCCGCGGAACCCCACCCGGGATCCGCGGCCCTTCTGTTTGTCCCCGACCGGGGACGACGGAGCGAAGGGGCCTCGGGACAAGAAAAAACCCCGGTACCAGCCGCCAACCGGCCGACCCGGCCGGCACGACCAGACGAGGAAGACCAACCGTGCAACTCGAAGCGCACGCCCCGTCCGTACCGCCTTCCGAAACGATCACCCCGCCCGGTTCCACGGAGGACTCCACCTTGATCCCGCTCACTGCGCTGACCGCGCTCGACGACGCCATCGAGAACCTCGGCGTGCCCGTCCCCTGCCGTTCGTACGACCCGGAGGTCTTCTTCGCCGAGTCGCCGGCCGATGTCGAGTACGCCAAGTCCCTCTGCCGTACCTGCCCGCTGGTCGAGGCCTGCCTCGCCGGCGCCAAGGAGCGGCGTGAGCCCTGGGGCGTCTGGGGCGGCGAGCTCTTCGTCCAGGGTGTCGTTGTCGCCCGGAAGCGGCCGCGTGGCCGCCCGCGCAAGAACCCGGTTGCGGCATGAACATCACAGGAACGATCGATCGCCCCCTGACGCACGACCCCAAGAAACAGGCCCCGATGAAGCCGTCCACCGGCGAGCCCACCGGCTCCGCGATCCCAGACTTCACTGCCACCGGCGCGAACGACTCGCGTCAGAACAGGACCCGAGAGATGCAACTCATTCCAGAAGCTCTCGCGCGTGCGCATATGCACGAGCGAATCCAGGAGGCGGAGCGTGAACGCCGGGCCATGCGCCTGGTGGTCGCCCGCCGTATGCAGCGCCGCGCCGAGCGCGCGTCGCTGCGTGCCCGCCGCGCTCTGGCCATGGCGGTCATGCAGTAAGGCCCACCGGCCGAGAGGCAGCACGAACAACCGCTGATCGCGGGGGCCGGTCCCAACGGACCGGCCCCCGCGGTGCGTTGTGCCTCCTGTCGGCTCCTGTCGGCTCCTGTCGGCTCCTGTCGTCTCCCGCCGCCTCCCGCCGCCTCCCGTCACTTCGCTCCGCGAACGCGCGGGAAGACCTCAGGCCCCGGCTGCCGAGTCCTCCTCCTCATCCAGATCCAGTTCCAGATCTGTGTCCAGATCCGGCTCCGCGTCCGGCAGGAAGCCGGGAAGCCACTCTTCGAGCTCCTGCCGCAGCCGGACCGTCGCTCCCAGCTGGCACAGCACGCCGATCGTGCTCAGGGTCACTCGGTGGATCAGCAGATACGCCGGGGGCAGATTGAGCTGCTTGCCCAGCTGGTGAGCGGGGGAGCGAGGGTCGGCGACCCGGGCCGCCTGGCTGCGCATCCAGCCCCGGCTGAAGGTGAACTCGTCGAGCTGGGCCGGTTCGATGATGGGGAGCAGGTAGTCGAGGACGGCGTCCGGATCCAGTTCTATGGACTCCCTGACGAAGCCCTCCTCGCGGAGCAGTTCGTAGACGGCCTCCGCCTCGCCGTCGAGGGTCATACGGAGAGATTCACCGATCGTCGACGGCAGCCCGTCGGGCAGGCGGTCCACGGTGCCGAAGTCCAGGACCCCCAGCCGCCAGCCGCTCCTGTCGGCGGAACTGCCGGAACCGCCGGAACCGCCGGAACCGCCGGGACTGTCGTCCGGCACGAGGCGGAAGTTACCCGGGTGCGGGTCGGCGTGCAGCAGGCCGGTACGGGAGGGGCCGGAGAAGAGGAAGCGGGCGAGGAGCTGACCGGCCCGGTCCCGCTCCTCCGGAGTGCCGTCGGTGATCACCTCGGACAGAGGCGTTCCGTCGATCCACTCCGTCACCAGCACCTGCTCGCGCTGATGGACCACCGCCGGCACCAGCACATCCGGGTCGTCCGCGAACTCCTCCGCGTGTGCCTGCTGCGCCTGTGCCTCCAGGCCGTAGTCGAGCTCCTCGGAGACCCGGTCGCGCAGTTCCGCGATGAGTGGCTTGATGTCCATGCCCGGGATCAGGGGCCCCAGCAGCCGGGCGAAACGGCTCAGCTGGTTCAGATCGGACAGCAGGGCTTCGCCCGCCCCGGGGTACTGGACCTTGACCGCGACCTGCCGGCCGTCGTGCCAGACCGCCCGGTGCACCTGTCCGATCGAGGCCGCCGCGGCTGGTTTGTCCTCGAATTCCAGGAACAGGTCCTGCCAGTCCTCGCCGAGCCGCTCGGCCAGCACGGTGTGCACCGTGCGCGTCGGCATCGGCGGGGCCGCTTCCTGGAGCTTGGTGAGCGCCGCGCGATAGGGGCCCGCGACCTCCTCGGGAAGAGCCGACTCGAAGACGGACATGGCCTGCCCGAACTTCATGGCGCCGCCCTTGAGCTCGCCGAGCACCTTGAACAGCTGCTCGGCCGTCCGCTGCTGCAGCTCGCGGCCCACGAGCTCCGCGGACTTGCCGCCGATCCGTTTGCCGAGTCCCCAGGTGGCGCGCCCGGCGAAGCCGAGCGGAAGCGCGGCGAGCTTGGCGGTCCGGGTGACCGCCTTCCGGGGAAGATCAGACATGCGCCCTCCAAGTACCGGACAGCCGTGCCGCGTGCGGCTGTTGCCCGGCCATTGTCTCGTGCGGCCCTTCGTCTTCCGAGGTCTGCTCCCCCTTACCTTTCTCCCCGGGCCCGCAGGGGCATGCGGGATGCTGCCACACCGGGCGGGCGTGCCAGTCGAAACCGGGGACCGAGACCTCCCAGCGGGTTCCCGCACTCGACGGTAGCCCCCCGTCCAGGAAGGCCAGCGCGTGCCCCGCGGCCAGTCCCGCGACGGTGGCCGCCAGGGTCAGATCGCACGCCGGAACCTGGCGGGGCCGCCCGGAGCGCCATTGTGCGAGAAGGCGGGGCCAGGCGGGATCCCGGTCGGTGCGTCCCAGGTCCAGACAGCCCACGCAGGAGGTCTCTCCGGGCAGGACCAGCGGGCCGACGACGCCCGTCCCCTCCACGACCCCGGCGAAGAGATGTGGCGTACCGGAGTCGATCAGCGGCTCGAAGACCGCCGGATCGGGCGCGTGGACGGCGAGGCCGTCCCGGGGCGCGACGATCACCAGGGAGTAGCCCGGGTCGTCCTGCCCGGGAGCGGATGCGGTGCCTCCTCGGCGGACCGGCCGGCCGGGGGCCGCTCTGCGCACCGCGCGCCGTGCGGCCTCGTCCCTGCGCTCGCCGACGGACTCCACGGTCAGTCCGCCCGGCGCCACGTCCCAGGGTTCGACGCAGCCGCCGTCCTGTACATCGACCCGGCCGACGCCCGCGCCCGCCAGCGCCGCGGCCAGGACGGTCCCGACCCTGCCCGCGCCCCGTACCTGAACGCGCAGTGCGTGGCGGGCCGCCAGCCGGCGCATGGCCTCGCCCGGATCGGGAGCGACGAGGGAGAGCGAGGCGGCGTCGGGCCGGAGCCGGTCCAGGACGGCCGGTTTTCCGCGCAGGGCGTCGGCGGCCGGGCCGCCGCCCGTCGCGTCGTCCAGCAGTCCGGCCCGGGACAGCCGCTCCACCAGACCGTCGACATGGCCGTCGGGCAGGCCCATCCGGCGTCCCTCGTCGCGCAGCAGCGGCAGCCCGCGTGTTCCGTCGAACAAGGTCAGGAGGCTGCCCGTCGCCGTGTCCACCGGGCCGAGCACCATCGCGTGCGCGGGAGCCATCCCGAACTGCACGGTGTTCAGATCCCGCCAGCCGCGCCGCAGCGCGGGCTTCACCATCGGATGCATGCAGCGCCCCCCGTACGTCCCCGTTGTCGTCCCGGTGTCCCGGCGTGCCGGCGGAGTTCGTCCCGCTCCGTCGGCCGAATGCCAGGATGCCCGCATTGCCCGGCGCGTGCCGAAAGTTATCCACAGGCGGTGGATGTTCGTCATACAAATCGAGCGCGTGGGGTGCGGTTCGGCATCGATGCGTACCGGAGACGGGACTTCCACCATGCGCAACGGGTAACGTCGGGGCGTGCCCGCCGACCCACTGCACCGTGCCGGAAACCCACAGCGCAGCACGACGAGCCAGCCGCCCAGCGGCTCGGGGGCGAGCGCGATCGAGGTCCGCAGGAGCGCGCGACGGCGCAGAACGGTCTCCGCGTACCGCGAGGGCGATCGCACCGTCGTGCTCATTCCCGCCCGGATGTCCGAGGCGGAGGAGCAGCGCTGGGTCACCGTCATGCTCGACAAGCTGGCCGCCCAGGAGAACAAGCGGGTGCTCGGCGACACGGAGCTCTCCGAGCGTGCCGCACGGCTCTCCGAGCTGTACTTCGACGGCCGGGCCCGGCCCACGTCGGTGCGCTGGGTCACCAATCAGAACACGCGCTGGGGCTCGTGCACCCCGGCCGAGGGCAGTATCCGACTCTCGCACCGGCTGCAGGGCATGCCCGAGTACGTCGTCGACTACGTCCTCGTCCATGAGCTCGCGCATCTGCTCGTGCCGGGCCACGGAGCCGATTTCTGGCGACTCCTGGAGGCCTATCCGCGCACCGAGCGGGCCCGCGGCTATCTCGAAGGAGTGGTCGCCGCCGACCGGCTGCCCCACCTGCCCGCGGCGCGCGGCGAGTGAGACGCGGCTGACGGCCTGACGCCGAACGCCCTGCCCGGACCGCCGGGAGCGGGTTTGTGTACCGGGTCTGTACCGGCTTCCGCCACGGCTGGATTTTGCCGTTAGCCTGACGCGACGCACTTGTATTCGGGATGGGGGACGGTCGTTACGCATGGCCAGGGAATTCCAACGCGGCCACAAGGCCAGGATCAGTGACCTCACCGCGGGCACCGATCTGTACGTGGGTGTGCAGATCACAGGTCCGGGGCTGACCTTCGACATCAGCTGCTTCGGTCTGGACGCCGACGAACGGCTTTCGGACGACCGGTACTTCATCTTCTTCAACCAGCCGAAGTCCCCCGAGGAGTCCATTCAGCTTCTCGGCGCCCAGGCGGGCGACACGGAGTCCTTCCGCGTCACCCTCGACAAGATCCCTCAGCAGATCCAGAAACTGTCGTTCACGGCGACCGTCGACGGCGCGGGGCAGATCTCCCAGATCGCGCCCGGGTACATCCGGATCGTGGCGGGCGGCGAGGAGGTGGCCCGGTACGCGTTCACCGGCGCCGAGTTCTCCACCGAGCGTGCCGTGATGCTGGGTGACTTCTATCTGAAGGACGTCTGGCGCTTCGCCGCGGTCGGACAGGGCTTCGACGGCGGACTCGACGCGCTGCTGCAGAACTTCGGCGGCGAGGTCGCCGAGGAGGAGCCGGCCGCCGCGCCCGCGCAGCAGGCCGGTGCACCGTCGTTCGCGCCGCCGGCCCAGGCCACCGCGCCGCCCGCGTTCGGGGCCCCGGCAGGCCATGCCGCGCCCGCCCCTGCGGCGCCGCAGCCCGCTCAGGGCTTCGCGCCGCCTCCGGGTCAGACGCCGCCACCGGCGCCCGCGCCTCCGGTCCACGCCGCACCGACCATCATCGCGCCCTTGACCCCGCCCGGTGGCGCTCCCGTACCGCCGCCGGCACCCGCTCCGGCGCCGTACGGACAGCCGGGCCAGCAGCCCCCGTACGGCCAGGCCCCCGGCCAGACCGCACCCCTGCCGCCCGGCTACGGACAGCCCCAGGCGCCCCACGCACCTCCCCCGCCTCCGGGGTACGGCCAACAGGGTCCGCCGCCGGGCTACGGACAGCAGCCGCCGTTCGGTCAGGTGCCGGGTCAGCCCGGCGCACCGGGCGCGCCCGCCGGATACGGAGTGCCGCAGGGCGCTCCCCAGGGCGGCGCCGGTGTCACCGCGGCACTGCAGGCCTACAAGGAGACGCCCACCGGGCAGCGCTGGACCCAGCAGAACAAGAAGATGGTCCGTGTCGACCTCGGCATGGGCGGTGACCAGGCCGTACTGGCCCGCCAGGGCAGCATGGTGCTCTACCAGGGCAAGGTCGACTTCAGTTACAAGGGTGCCGGGTTCGCCGGCCGGCTCGTGGGCAACGCGACCGGCCAGGAGATGCAGCTCATGCGCTGTTCGGGCCGTGGTCAGGTCTTCCTCGCGGAGAACGGCGCCATGCTGCACCCCATCGAGCTCCAGGGAGACGCCGTCTGCGTCTCCGCGGAGAACGTCCTGGCCTTCGACGAGACGCTGCAGTACGAGGTGCGTCGCGTCGAAGGGCACGGCATCCCCGGAGGTGCCCTGTTCACGATGCAGTTCCAGGGGACCGGCACGATCGTCGTCAAGACGCGTGGCGTGCCCGTCGTCCTGCCCGTGACACCGACGACGTTCGCCGACTGCAACGCCGTCGTCGCCTGGTCCGCCGCATCCCAGGTGATCGTCTCCAGCCAGGTGCGCATGCGCCGCAACGCCTATCCGGGCGACACCGGGGAGAGCGTGAACCTCCAGTTCCGCGGTGCCCCCGGCAATTTCATCGTCGTCCAGCCGTACGAGGTCTGAGGGAGCCCGTTTC
Organism: Streptomyces sp. NPDC127119; assembly: GCF_042677425.1. Classification (NCBI taxonomy): domain Bacteria; kingdom Bacillati; phylum Actinomycetota; class Actinomycetes; order Kitasatosporales; family Streptomycetaceae; genus Streptomyces; species Streptomyces sp. NPDC127119. The sequence goes on from NZ_JBHXTO010000032.1 coordinate 33,477, forward strand.
ATGATCCAGCAACTCGCGGGCTTCGCCCCGGCACCCGTTGCCGCGCGCATGGAGAACCACGGCAATCACATGCTCAAGGTCGCCATGCAGACCGGAAACGACCTCCTCGCGCGCGTGGGGTCGATGGTCGCCTACGAAGGCTTCGTCCAATACGAGCCCAATCCGCCGGCCGTGCGCCAGATCGCCAAGGACTGGATGACCGGCGAGGGCGCACCCCTGATGAAGTGCTCCGGAGACGGCCTGCTCTACCTCTCCGACTACGGGGCGAACGTCGTCGTCATCAACCTCAACGGCGACGCGATCTCCGTCAACGCCACCAACCTGCTCGCCTTCGACGCCCATCTGACGTGGGGCGTCGAGCGGGTCAAGGGACTGGCGAAGTTCGCCGGCCAGGGGCTGTGGAACACCAAGATCTCCGGGCAGGGCTGGGTCGCGCTGACCTCCCGGGGCAAGCCCATCGTCGTCGACTGCGGCGGCGGCGAGGACGAGACGTACGTCGACCCGGACGCGCTCGTCGCCTGGTCCCCGAACCTCAAGGTGAAGGGCAAGCGGAGCTTCAAGGCGCAGTCGCTGATAGGGCGGGGCAGCGGCGAGGCCTTCCAGATGGCCTTCTCCGGACAGGGCATCGTCGTCGTCCAGCCCAGCGAGGACAGCACCGACCGCCTCCGGGTACGGGGCTGAGGGGGAGGACACACATCATGCAGAGCTCGCTTTTCGCCTACAACGACCAGCAGTCCCAGGACCGCTACAGCCTGCAGAACAAGCAGATGCTGCGCGTCCTTCTGGAGGGCCACGACGACGTACTCGCCCGCAAGGGCACCATGGTCGCCTACCAGGGCCTCGTGGAGTTCGACGCCGAGTACCAGAACTCCGGCCAGCAGCGGTCGCGCGCCCACACCGGCGAGGGCCTCGACCTGATGCGCTGCCACGGGCAGGGCACCGTCTTCCTGGCCAACCTCGCCCAGCACATCCATGTGGTGGACGTGGACCAGGACGGTCTCACCGTGGACAGCACGTACGTCCTGGCGATGGACTCCGCGCTGCACCACGAGGTGATCGCCGTGGACAGCCAGTACGGCATCTCCGGCTCCGGCAAGTACCAGCTGAACATCACCGGGCGCGGCAATGTCGCCCTGATGACCTCGGGCATGCCCCTGATGATGCAGGTCACGCCGGACAAGTACGTCAACTGCGACGCGGACGCGATCGTCGCCTGGTCCACGAGTCTGCGCGTACAGATGCAGGCCCAGACGCATTCCTCCGGAGTGTTCCGCCGCCGTGGCAACACGGGGGAGGGCTGGGAGCTCAGTTTCATGGGTCAGGGGTACGTGCTCGTCCAGCCCAGCGAGATGCTGCCGCCGCAGAACGCCGTCATCGGGTCCGGGATCGGGGCCCAGTACGGAGTGGGGCAGCAGGGGGCGCGGGGGCAGAACCAGGGGAATGTCTGGAGCTAGGCCCCCCCGGGTCCGGGGGAAGGGGACCGAGCGCCGGTGGACGGGTGCCGGTCCGGTGGGGGCTTGTCGCGCAGTTCCCCGCGCCCCTGACGGGGCACTGTGTAAGGGGCGGTTGCAATGGCGACCGCCCCTTACACGTGCCTCTTCAGAGCCTTGCCCGTGTGGCGTCGAGGAGGCGGACGACCGAGTTGTCCGCCACCTGTGCCACCTCGTCGTAGGCGAACCAGCGCAGGTCCAGGGACTCGTCGCTGATCGCCTGGACGGCACCCGGCTCGGCCATGGCCGCGTACTGGACGTCGAAGTGCCAGTGGCACGGCGCCGGGATGGGATGCCGGTCGAGCCGTACGGGTCCGCCCGGGAGCAGCGTCAGACCCGAGATGCCCGACTCCTCCGTGGCCTCACGCAGGGCCGCGGCCTCCAGCGTGGTGTCCCCGGGTTCGCAGTGACCGCCCATCTGGAGCCACATCCGCAGCTTCTTGTGGAGCGTCAGCAGCACCCTGCCCCGCTCGGGGTCGATCACCAGGGCGCTCGCCGTGACGTGTCCTGCCGTGCAGGCCTTCCACATGCCGTCCGGGTGGGCCTGAAGATGGTCGAGGTAGGCCTGTCGCAGCTCCTCCTGGCCCTCGATGTCCTTCAGGACCAGGACGGCGTCGTCGTACAGGGTCACTTGTCGTTGTCGCCCTTGTCGTCGTTCTTGTCCTGGACGTTCTTGTCCTGGGGCTCGCTCTCGTCCTTGGTGAGGTTGGGCTTTTCGGGTGAACCGCTCGCTGCTTCGCCGAGCATCTTGTCGAGTTCGGAGAAGTCCAGCTGCTCGCGGTGCACGAAGCCGTCCGGGTCGTCCAGGTCGGAGGCGGTCGGCAGCATGTCCGGGTGCTCCCACAGGTTGTCCCGGCCGTCGACCCCGCGCGCGTCCGTGAGCGAGGCCCACAGGCGCGAGGCGTCCCGCAGCCTGCGCGGACGCAGCTCCAGGCCGATCAGCGTGGCGAACGTCTGCTCGGCCGGGCCGCCCGTGGCGCGGCGGCGGCGCAGTGTCTCGCGCAGCGCGTCGGCGGACGACAGACGGGGCTTCGCGGCCGAGTGGACCACCGCGTCGACCCAGCCCTCGACGAGCGCGAGAGCCGTCTCCAGACGGGCCAGCGCGGCCTTCTGCTCCGGCGTGTCCTCCGGCTGGAACATGCCCTGCTGGAGAGCCTGCTGCAGCTCCTCGGGGTTCTGCGGGTCGAACTGGCCGACCACGTCCTCCAGCTTCGCCGTGTCGACCTTGATCCCGCGCGCGTACCCCTCGACCGCGCCGAACAGGTGCGAGCGCAGCCACGGCACGTGGGCGAAGAGGCGCTGGTGGGCGGCCTCGCGCAGGGCGATGTAGAGGCGCACCTCGTCCTGGGCGATCCCCAGGTCCTTGCCGAAGGCCTCGATGTTCAGCGGGAGCAGCGCGGCCTTGCCGGCCGGGCCGAGCGGCAGGCCGACGTCGGACGAGCCGACGACCTCGCCCGCGAGCACGCCCACGGCCTGTCCGATCTGCGTGCCGAACATGGCGCCGCCCATGGAGCGCATCATGCCGAGCAGCGGGCCCGCCATGGCCTGCATCTCCTCGGGCAGGACATCGCCCATGGCCGCGCCGACGCGCTCGGCGACCGGGTCGACGAGTTCCTTCCACACGGGCAGGGTCGCCTCGACCCACTCCGCGCGGCTCCAGGCCACCGCGGAGGTGGCGCCGGACGGCAGTGACGTCGCGTCGTCCAGCCACAGGTCGGCCAGCCGCACCGCGTCCAGGACGGCGGCGCGCTCGGAGGGGCCGACGCTCGCGTCCTTCGTGCCGTCGGAGGTGCCCTGGGAGACCGTCTGGCGGGCGATCTGCTTGGCCATGTCCCAGTTCACCGGGCCGCCCTCGTACGAGAGCATCTGGCCCAGCTGCTGGAACGCGGCGCCCAGGTCGTTGGGGTTCAGCGAACCGAACATGGCTGCGAGCGGGTTGTCGCCTCCAGGTCCGCCGGGCCCGAAACCGAACGGGTTGGCAGGTCCCTGACCACCACCGCTCTGCTGGTCCTTCTTCTTGCCCTCGTCGCCGTTCTCCGGCTCCTCCGGCGGAAGGCCGAATCCGAATGGGGTGTCACTCACGGGATTCCTCGGCTGTTAAGGCCGCCGGTTCGCTCCGACGGCGGCTGCCCTGCATCACCACCCAGCGTAGACACCACAACCGGTTCGGGCCTCGGTGCGTCGCCGACTCGGCGGCTGCGGCAGGATGGATGCCACCTGGTACGTACGCGTCACTCGCGTTCTTACTGAAGACAACCGCTGGAGACGCCTGGTGAGTTCCCCAGATCCACAGGTTCGCGCAGCGCGAAACCTCTCAACCCACCCGTCACCCGAACATCGGCCCTCACCTGCGGCGCAGCGCGCCGACGGGACGTCCGCCGTGCGCGGGCCCGTCGTGGCGATCACCGGTGCCGCGGCCGGGATCGGCGCGATGCTCACCGAGCGGCTCGTCGCCTGCGACGAGATCAAGCAGGTCATCGCCATCGACGAGCGGCGCGGCGAGTGCGCGGGCGCGCAGTGGCACATCCTCGACGTCCGGGACCCGGCCATCGCCGAGAAGCTGCGCGGGGCGGACGTCGTGGTGCACCTGGCCCTCGACCTCGATCTTGAGACGGATCCGGCGGCGCGTACGGCGTACAACGTGCGGGGCACCCAGACCGTGCTCACGGCCGCCGCCGCTGCCGGGGTCCACCGCGTCGTGCTGTGCACGTCGGCCATGGTCTACGGGGCGCTGCCCGACAACGAACTGCCCCTCTCCGAAGACGCCGAACTGCGGGCCACCGCCGAGGCCACGGGGGTCGGGGACCTGCTGGAGGTCGAGCGGCTCGCCCGGCGGGCGCCCCGCGCGCACCCCGGGCTGAACGTCACCGTCGTACGCCCCGCCGTGCTCGTCGGAGGCACCGACACCGCGCTGACCAGGTACTTCGAGTCGCCTCGCCTCCTGGTCGTCGCCGGTTCCCGGCCCGCCTGGCAGTTCTGCCATGTCGAGGACCTGTGCGCCGCTCTGGAGTACGCCGCCCTGGAGAAGGTCGACGGGGAGCTGGCCGTCGGCTGCGACGGATGGCTGGAGCAGGAGGAGGTCGAGGAGCTCAGCGGCATCCGGCGCATGGAGCTGCCGTCCGCCGTCGCCCTGGGCGCCGCGGCCCGGCTCCACCGCATCGGGCTCACCCCGTCGCCGGCCGGGGACCTCGCGTACACGATGTATCCCTGGGTGGTCAGCGGGAGCCGGCTGCACGATGCCGGGTGGCGCCCCCGGTGGACCAACGAGGAGGTGCTCGCCGAGCTCCTGGGCGAGGTCGCCGGGCGGCACACCCTCGCCGGACGGCGGCTCGGCCGCAAGGACGCCACGGCGGCGGGGGCCGCGGGGGCGACGGTCGCCCTGCTGGGCACGGCCGCGCTGGTACGGCGGGCACGGAAGGCCCGGCGGCGGATCTGAGCCGGTGCCGGAGCCGGGACGGGGCCCAACCGGAGCCGGGACGGCGGCGAAAAGGGAGGCTCCGCGGGCCGGTGCCCGAACGCGGTCCTGTAGGAGGCTCCGACTCCACGCGCGCGTAAGCGTGTGAAAGTGCCGTTCCACGGGGCCGACGGGGTGGGGCACGATGGGGGCATGGCACCTATGAGCGACCATCCCGGTGAGCAGGCGGCACAGGACCCCATCAAGCTTCTGGCGATCCGGGAGACCGACCTCTCCCTGGACGAGGTCTTCCGGGCCGTCGGTGACGACGCCTCCGGAGGGACCGCGCTTTTCGTGGGGACCGTGCGCAACCACGACGGGGGAGCGGACGTCGACGCCCTCGGATACTCCAGCCACCCCAGTGCCGAGGCCGAGATGCGGCGGGTAGCGGAGAAGGTCGTCGCGGAGTACCCGGTACGGGCGCTCGCCGCCGTGCACCGGGTCGGTGACCTGCGGGTGGGCGATCTCGCGGTGGTCGTCGCCGTCTCCTGCCCGCACCGCGGGGAGGCCTTCGAGGCCTGCCGGAAACTGATCGACGACCTGAAGCACGAGGTCCCGATCTGGAAGCACCAGACGTTCTCCGACGGCACGGACGAATGGGTCGGTGCCTGCTGACCGCTCCGGTTGCGTAACCAGACCCCTGCCGTGAGCGTTAGGCAAGCAGATGGTTAATCTGCTGATCAGTCAGTTGCGGTGGTTCATGGGGTTGGGAGGTCGGCATGGCAGCGCTCGCCTGGTTGCTGATTCCGCTTTTCGCCGCGATCGGTGCCGGCGCCTGGGGCAGTTGGGCGGGGCGGAACCGCAAGACCATCGGTGACGGCCACGAGCTCGCCGGCTACACACGCTTCCGCGAGGCCATGGAGAAGTCGCACTCCGACGCCTGACCGGCCGTCGGACCCCCGGACGGGCGGCCCCGACGGTGCGTTGACAGTGCTGTCCCGTACTGTCGTTCCATGCCACGCCGCACCGCGACGATGCTCGCCTCCACCCTGATGCTGATCGCGCTCCTGTGCGCGGGAGTCTTCATCAACGTGCCGTATTCGGAGATGTCACCGGGTCCGACGGTGAACACGCTCGGCGAGCACGACGGCGAGCCCGTGCTCCACATCACCGGCCGCAAGACGTACCCGACGAGCGGTCATCTGAACATGACCACCGTCCGGGTCACCAGCGCCGACTACAACATGAACCTCGTCGAAGCCGTGTACGGCTGGCTGGCACACGACAACAAGGTGGTTCCGCACGACACGCTCTACCCCGACGGCAAGACGGAGGAGCAGTCGACGCAGGAGAACGCCGAGGAGTTCAGCCAGTCCCAGGAGAGCGCCAAGGTCGCGGCGCTCAAGGAGGTCGGCATCCCGGTGAAGTCCTGGGTGATCGTCTCCACGGTCGTCAAGGACACCCCCGCCGAGGGCAGGCTGCACGCCGGTGACGTGATCAAGGCCGTCGACGGTACGACGGTGAAGGCGTACGACGACGTCGCGAAGCTGGTCACCAAGCACAAGGCCGGCGACAAGGTCGTCTTCACGGTCGTGCCGGCCAAGGAACAGGCCGCCGCCCTGAAGGAGAAGAAGACGGCGACCAGGACCGAGGACATCACGCTCACCACCGCCAAGTCCCACGACAGCGGCGAGGACCGGGCGATCGTCGGCATCGAGGCGGGGACCGACCACACCTTCCCGTTCACCATCGACATCAAGCTCGCCGACGTGGGCGGCCCCAGCGCCGGTCTGATGTTCGCCCTCGGCATCGTCGACAAGCTGACCCCGGGGAGCCTCACCGGCGGCAAGTTCGTCGCCGGCACCGGCACGATCACCGACGAGGGCAAGGTGGGCCCGATCGGCGGTATCGAGATGAAGACCGTCGGCGCCCGCGCCAAGGGCGCCCAGTACTTCCTGACGCCGAAGGACAACTGCGAGGCCGCCGCCCGTGACGTCCCCGACGGGCTCACGCTCGTCAAGGTCGACACCATCGACGACGCGGTGAGCGCCCTCAAGGACATCCGTGGCGGCGACACGGACGACCTGCCGAAATGCGCCTAGGACACGAGGTCCGGGCGCATCGGCAGGCCGTGAACGCCCGGACTACTCCGCGAACGTCGCCGTGAGCGCGTCGGCCAGTCCCGGCACCAGGTCGGAGCCGGTGAGCACGTCGTTCGCCGAGTCCTTCTCACGCAGCCGCAGCGCCGAGTCGCGCTTCCCGCCGCGCAGCACCGCGACGGTCATCCGGACCTCCTGGCGCTCCGGGTGCTCGGCGACCCACTTGGCCAGCCGCTTCTCGTCGAGGCCGTCCGGTACGGACGCCTCCGCGGACGGCGGCAGCATCAGCCGCTCCACGGACAGCGCGCAGCCGACCACCGAGTCCGGCCACGCGATGGTGCCCAGGAACTCGTCCAGCGGGCTGCCCGCGGGAATTTCCTCCTGCTCGATAGGGGTGAGGGTGCCGTCGGGCACGTCTTCGGTCAGACCCAGCCGCTCGGCGAGTCCGGGTTCCTGAGAACGCAGCTTGCCGGTGTCGACCAGGGCGAAGAGCCGGGCGGGCTGGTCCCAGCCGAGTCCCGCGACGTACTCGTCGATTTCGAGTGCGGCGCGGGTGAGCGGCCCGGCCGCCATGGGGGTGCCTGAGGAGGCGGTGTTGGACATGGTCACAATCCTGCCTCGTTCGGCCCCCGAACCGGGAACCGAGTAAAGCATTAGTAAGTTGCATAGATGGGGCCCGGCGTTTGCAGGGCCTCCAGATTCCAACAGCGAACTTCGAGGTGCGCACCTTGGCTTTCCAGATGCCGGACCGCGGCGGAGGCCCGACAGGGCCGCGGATGAGAGTGGGCCGACCGTCCCGGCGCGTCCGGACCCTGCTCATGACACTGGGCGTACTGGCCGTGCTGGCCATGGCCTTCGTCATGTTCGCGGGGTTCTGGACGGACTGGCTCTGGTACCGGTCGGTGAAGTACTCGTCGGTCTTCACGACCACGCTGTGGACCAAGATCGGTCTGTTCTTCGTCTTCGGACTGCTGATGGCCGTGGCCATCGGCGTGAACATCTGGCTGGCCCACCGTCTGAGGCCGCCGCTCAGCGCCATGTCGATGGAGCAGCAGAGCCTCGACCGGTACCGGATGAGCGTGGCCCCGTACAAGAAGTGGATTCTTCTCGGGATCACCTCGCTGGTCGGGCTGATCGCGGGAGCCTCCGCGGCCGGCCAGTGGCGTACGTGGCTCATGTGGGTGAACGGGGTGCCCTTCAACCAGAAGGACCCCCAGTTCCACCTCGACGTGTCCTTCTACGCGTTCGATCTGCCCTGGTACCGCTTCATGCTGGGCTTCGGCTTCGCGGCCGCGATCCTCTCCCTGATCGCCGCGGCGCTGACGCACTACCTGTACGGCGGACTGCGTGTCACCAGCCCCGGTGCGCGCGCCACGGCGGCGGCCACCGGCCATCTGTCGGTGCTGCTGGGCATCTTCGTCGCACTGAAGGCGGTGGCGTACTGGCTCGACCGGTACGGCCTCGCGGTGAAGTCCAGCGACTTCAAGGCGACCGGCAACTGGACGGGCCTGAGGTACGTCGACGCCAACGCCTATCTGCCGGCCAAGACGATCCTCTTCTGCATCGCGGTCATCTGCGCCCTGCTGTTCTTCGCCACCCTGTGGCGGCGCACCTGGCAGCTGCCCGTCATCGGCTTCGGCCTGATGGTGCTCTCCGCGATCCTCATCGGCGGTCTGTACCCGGCGATCGTGCAGAAGTTCCAGGTCCAGCCGAACGAGCAGGCCAAGGAAGCGCCGTACGTCGAGAAGAACCTCAAGGCGACCCGCGACGCGTACGGCATCACGGGCACCGAGGTCACCGAGTACGCGGGCACGAGCACGACCAAGGACAAGACGAAGCTGCGCGACGACGCCGACGGCGCCGCGAGCATCAGGCTCCTGGACCCGAACGTCGTCTCGCCCACGTTCCAGCAGCTCCAGCAGGTCCGTAATTACTACGCGTTCCCGTCGAACCTCGACGTCGACCGCTACAGCAAGGACGGCAAGGACCAGGACACCGTCATCGGTCTGCGCGAGCTGAACCTGCAGGGCATCCCGAAGAGCAACTGGATCAACAACCACTTCCGTTACACGCACGGCTTCGGAGTGGTCGCGGCCAAGGGCACCACCGCCGACGCCGAGGGACGCCCGGAGTTCACCGAGTACGACCTGCCGTCCAAGGGCGACCTCGGCGAGTACCAGCAGCGGATCTACTACGGCGAGAAGACCAGCCAGTACTCGATCGTCGGCGGTCCCCAGAAGGAGATCGACTACTCCGACGACACCGGCGAGAAGACGACCAGCTACAAGGGCAAGAGCGGTGTCAACCTCTCGAACCCGGTCAACCGGGCTGCGTACGCGGTGGCGTTCAGCGAACCGCAGATCCTCTACTCCGGCGCGATCGGTGAGGGCTCGCGGATCCTCTACAACCGCACGCCCAAGGAGCGCGTCGAGGCGGTGGCCCCCTGGCTGACCATCGACGGCGACGCCTATCCCGCGGTGGTCGGCGACAAGATCGAGTGGATCGTCGACGCGTACACGACGACGAACGGCTACCCGTACGCCTCGCGCACCACGCTCGGGGACACGACGGCCGACTCGCTGACCGCCGCCAACAACCAGCGGGCGGTGGTGGCCCAGCAGAACCAGGTCAACTACATCCGCAACTCGGTGAAGGCGACCGTCGACGCGTACACCGGCAAGGTCACGCTCTACGAGTGGGACACCAAGGACCCGGTCCTGAAGACCTGGAAGAAGGCCTTCCCCGGGACGGTGAAGCCCAAGGCCGACATCCCGCAGGCCCTCATGGACCATCTGCGGTACCCGCAGGACCTGTTCAAGGTCCAGCGCGAGTTGCTGACCCGCTACCACGTGAAGGACGCCGAGACGTTCCTCAGCGGCAGCGAGGTGTGGCAGGTGCCGGACGACCCGACCAACAAGTCGGGCAACGCGGTGCCGCCGTACTACCTCAGCATGAAGATGCCGGGGGAGGAGTCGCAGGCGTTCTCGCTGACGACGACGCTCACTCCGAACGGCCGCGACAACCTGAGCGCCTTCATGTCGGTCAACGCCGAAGCCGGCACGAACGACTACGGCAAGATCAACATTCTCAAACTGCCCACCGGCAGAACGGTCGACGGACCGAAACGGGTGCAGAGCCAGTTCAACTCCGAACCGTCCATCGCCGAGTCGATCAGGCTCCTCAGAGGTGGTGACTCGGAAGTCGAGTACGGCAACCTGCTGACGGTGCCGCTCGACGGCGGACTGCTCTACGTGGAGCCCGTCTACGTACGCGGTGGTGGACTGAAGTACCCGCTGCTGCGGAAGGTGCTGGTGACCTACGGAGGCGCGACGGCCTTCGAGGACACGCTGGGGCAGGCGCTCGACAAGGTCTTCGGAGCGGAGGGTTCGACCGCCGAACCGCCGGCCGAGGACGAGACGAATCCGCCGCCGACCTCCAGTGACCCGACGGTCCAGGAAGCGCTCGACGACGCCCAGAAGGCCTTCGACCAAGGCCAGGAAGCCCTCAAGAAGGGCGACTGGGAGGCGTACGGAACGGCGCAGAAGGACCTGGAGGACGCGCTGAAGAAGGCCGAGGACGCACAGGCCGCGGCCGACAAGAAGGCGGGCGGCAGCGACAAGGCCGGCGACTCGGGCGACAAGAAGACCGAGGAGAGTGCCAAGCCCAGCAGCAGTCCGAGCAGCAGCAAGAGCCCGGACAGCAGCTGAGCAGAGGTGAGTCAGGAGCCACCCTCGCGCCGTGGTACGGTTTGAACACAACGGCGCGGGGTGGAGCAGCTCGGTAGCTCGCTGGGCTCATAACCCAGAGGTCGCAGGTTCAAATCCTGTCCCCGCTACTGATGTTGAAGGACCCGGATCCTCACAGGATCCGGGTCCTTCTGCGTGTGCGGACTGTCAGCCGAGTGTGCAAGGACGCTCCTCGTTCACCAGTGCTGCCGCGGTGAAGGCCGCGCTGGACGGAGGGAGTTGAGGAAAATGTGTTTCACTTGTCTCTCTGTGGGCATGTCGACAAAACGCTGAAGTGACCTCACTGGCTGCGGTATACCAGGTGTACCCAGGTTGCAGGTGGTGCGACGATGGACGTTATGGGGGACAAGGCAACTCTGTTGGATACAGGGCGGTTTGTGCAGCCTTCCGACCGGGACGAGACCGGTGAGGCTGTGGAGGAGGCTCGTCAACGGCTCGCCGCGGCAAAGGGCGACGCCGAGGCGATGAGCGTCCTCGGAGCCATGCTGCTCCGCCGCGGTGATCTCGACGGAGCCGAGCCGCAGCTGCGCGCTGCCACCGCGGCCGGTGACCGGGCCGCCGCCAACAACCTCGGTGTCCTCCTGCACCAGCGCGGCTACGCGGAGGAGGCCGCCGGATGGTGGCGGATCGCCGCCGTCGCCGGCTCCGCCGCCGCCGCGCACGCACTGGGCCGTTATCACCGTGAGCGCGGCGACGAGCCCGCCGCCGAGTACTGGCTGCGCCAGTCCGCCGAGCAGGGCCACCCGCTGGGCGCGTACGCGCTCGCCGACCTCCTGGAGCACCGCGGTGACCCCCGCGCCCAGGACTGGATGCGCGCCGCCGCCGAGCGAGGACACCGCGAGGCGGCCTACCGGCTCGCCCGCGCACTCGACCGGACGGCCGCGCGCGCGGACGGGACCGACTTCGACAGCGGTGTCTTCGAGACCGCGGGGACCGCGGGCGCGGCGGCCGAGCAGTGGTACCGGCAGGCCGCCGCGCGCGGCCACCGCCGGGCCGCGCTGCACCTCGGGGCGATCCTGGAGAGGCGCGGGGAGCTCAAGGAGGCCGGGCGCTGGTACCTGACCTCCGCCAAGGACGGCGAGGCACGGGCCGCCTGCGCGCTGGGATTCCTGCTGCGGGACGCGGGCGACACCGAGAGCGCGGCCGTGTGGTGGCTGCGCGCCGCCCAGGACGGCGACGGGAACGCCGCCAACGCCCTGGGCGCGCTGCACGCCGAGCGGGGCGAGACGCAGACCGCCGAGCGGTGGTACCGGGCCGCGATGGACGCGGGCGACGTGAACGGCGCGTACAACCTCGGGCTGCTCTGCGCCGAGCAGTCGCGGACCGCCCAGGCCGAACAGTGGTACCGGCGGGCGGCGTACGCGGGGCACCGCGAGGCGGCCAACGCCCTGGCGATTCTGCTGCTGCAGGTCGGGGACGCCGCCGGGGCCGAGCCGTGGTTCTCCAAGGCCGCCGAGGCCGGCAGTGTCGACGCCGCGTTCAACCTCGGCATCCTGCACGCCGGACGCGGTGAGGACGCGGCGGCGCTGCGGTGCTACGAGCGGGCCGCCGCGGCCGGGCACGCCGAGGCCGCGCTCCAGGTCGGCATCGCCCGGCTGAGGGACGGCGACGAGTCGGCCGCAGAGCGGCACCTCAGGTGCGCCGCGGGAGGCGGCAGCGCGGAGGGGGCCTACCGGCTGGCGACCGTGCTCGACGCGCGGCGCCCGCCCGCGCCCGAACACGAACTGGGGGAGCAGGCCACCGAGAAGAGCGAGTGCGAGGAGTGGTACGAGCGGGCCGCGTCCCAGGGGCATCGGCGGGCCCAGGTGCGGGTGGGGATGCTCGCGTCCGCGCGCGGGGACGTCGTGGAGGCCGCCCGGTGGTACCGGGAGGCTGCCGAGGCCGGGTCGCGGAACGGGGCGTTCAATCTGGGGCTGCTGCTGGCGCGGGAGGGGAGCGAGCCCGAGGCCGCGCTGTGGTGGGCCCGGGCCGCCGATGCGGGGCATGGGCGGGCGGCGCTGCGGCTCGCCCTTGTCTACGCGCGTCGTGGGGAGCTGGCGGAGGGGCAGCGGTGGGCTGATCGGGCGGTGTCCCTCGGGCCGGGGGAGGTTTCTGAGCGGGCCGCTCGGTTGCGGGATGCTTTGCGGCAGGAGTTGTCCGCGTGACCCCTCCGGGGGGGGGCGGGGGAGGGGAGGAGTGGCGGGGTGGGGTTTTCGCCCCCGCCGCCCCTTCCCGTTCCCGTCCTCGTATGGGGGCTTCGCCCCCTTGCCCCCCTGTCGCGCTTCGCGCTCGTCCTCAAGCGCCGGACGGGCTGGGACGGAGCCGCCGGAAGTGATTTGCGCTGGTCGGTCGGGGTGACGTACTGTTCAGACATCGCCGCGGGGTGGAGCAGCTCGGTAGCTCGCTGGGCTCATAACCCAGAGGTCGCAGGTTCAAATCCTGTCCCCGCTACTGAAACCGAAGGCCCGGAACCAGATCATTGGTTCCGGGCCTTCGGTGTTGTGCGTGACTCCGGGAGCCACGCGGAGGACGGGGGCGTCAGGCCGCTGCCGCGCAGTTCGGGCAGAGGCCCCGGTAGGTCACTTCCACGTTCGAGACCGTGAAACCGAAGCGCTCCGAGTCGGGGAGGTCCGCCAGCGGGTTGCCGTCCGGGTGCACGTCCTTGATCGCGCCGCACTGGGCGCAGACCAGGTGGTGGTGCGGCCGGTGGGCGTTCGGGTCGTACCGCTTGGCCCGCTTGTCCGTGGCGACCTCCAGCACCTCGCCGAGCGAGACCAGCTCGCCCAGGGTGTTGTAGACGGTCGCCCGGGAGATCTCCGGGAGCCGCACCACGGCGCGCGCGTGCACCTCGTCGGCCGTCAGGTGGACGTGGTCCCCGTTCAGTACCTCGGCCACGACGCGCCGCTGCGCGGTCATGCGCCAGCCGCGTCCGCGCAGTCGTTCCAACAGGTCGCTCATACCCACAGCTTAACAGCCTGCTGGACCAGAACCCGAACAGGTGTGACTTTGGAGCGTGGCTTGACTTAGACAATGTCTATTGTAGGATCGATCTCGACTTTGGCAGAGGAACGCAGGAGGCGCACGTGACGCAGGGACCGCTTACGACGGAGGCCGGCGCGCCGGTGGCCGACAACCAGAACAGCGAGACCGCGGGCATCGGCGGCCCGGTCCTCGTCCAGGACCAGCTCCTGCTGGAGAAGCTCGCGCACTTCAACCGCGAGCGCATTCCGGAGCGGGTCGTGCACGCCCGGGGCGCCGGCGCCTACGGCACGTTCACCGTCACCGCCGATGTCACCGGTTACACGCGAGCCGCGTTCCTCTCCGAGGTAGGCAAGCGGACCGAGACCTTCCTGCGCTTCTCCACCGTGGCCGGCAACCTCGGCTCGGCCGACGCCGTCCGTGACCCGCGCGGCTGGGCGCTGAAGTTCTACACCGAGGAGGGCAACTACGACCTCGTCGGCAACAACACCCCGGTGTTCTTCGTCAAGGACGCCATCAAGTTCCCCGACTTCATCCACACGCAGAAGCGCGACCCGTACACGGGCTCGCAGGAAGCCGACAACGTGTGGGACTTCTGGGGGCTGTCGCCCGAGTCCACCCACCAGGTGACCTGGCTCTTCGGTGACCGCGGCATCCCGGCCTCGTACCGCCACATGAACGGGTACGGCTCGCACACCTACCAGTGGAACAACGAGGCCGGCGAGGTCTTCTGGGTCAAGTACCACTTCAAGACCGACCAGGGCATCAAGAACCTGACGACCGAGGAAGCGGTGAAGGTCTCGGGGCTCGACCCCGACTCGCACCAGCGCGATCTGCGGGAGTCGATCGAGAGCGGCGACTTCCCGTCCTGGACCGTGCAGGTGCAGATCATGCCGGCGGCCGACGCGGCGGCCTACCGCTTCAACCCGTTCGACCTCACCAAGGTGTGGCCGCACGAGGACTACCCGCCGATCGAGATCGGGAAGCTGGAACTCGACCGCAACCCGGAGAACATCTTCGCGGAGGTCGAGCAGAGCGTCTTCAGCCCCGCGCACTTCGTGCCGGGCATCGGGCCCTCGCCCGACAAGATGCTCCAGGGCCGCCTCTTCGCGTACGGCGACGCCCACCGCTACCGCGTCGGCGTCAACGCCGACCACCTGCCGGTGAACCGTCCGCACGCCACCGAGGCGCGTACCAACTCCCGTGACGGCTTCCTGTACGACGGCCGCCACAAGGGTGCGAAGAACTACGAGCCGAACAGCTTCGGCCGGCCCGCCCAGACGGACCGGCCGCTGTGGCAGCCCCTCCCCGTCACCGGTCTCACCGGCAACGGCGAGGCGCCCGTCCACGCCGAGGACGACGACTTCGTACAGGCGGGCGATCTCTACCGTCTGATGTCCGAGGGTGAGCGGGAGCGGCTGATCGGCAACCTGGCGGGGTTCATCGCCGAGGTCTCGCGCGACGACATCGCCGCGCGGGCGATCGACAACTTCCGGCAGGCCGACGAAGACTTCGGCAAGCGGCTGGACGCCGCGGTCCAGGCCCTCCGCGGCTGATACCGGCACTGGATCGCTTGCCGTAGAGAGCGGGCCGGATTCCCCCGTACCGGGGAGCCGGCCCGCTCACCTCCGTGCCGCCGCCCCCGCAGGGCCCCTCGGGGCTCTCAGGCCGGGGTGGGCTGACGGAGCGGTGCCCAGCAGCGGATGATGTCGCGGACCGAGACGATCCCGGCCGGTTCGCCGTGGTCGAGGACGATGAGATGCCGGAAGCCGCCGTGGGCCATCGCCCGGGCGGCCTCCTCCAATGTCCAGGTCGGAGCCGCGAACACCACGTCGGTGGTCGTGTGCGCGTGCGCCCGTTCGGTGTCCGGGTTCTGGCCCAGGCCGACGGAGTTGAGGATGTCGCGCTCGGTGAGGATGCCGATCCCGGTGCCGTCGGGATCGAGGACCACGGCCGCGCCGACGCGGCGCGTGGCCATCAGGGCGGATGCCTTCCGGAGGGTGTGGGCGGGGCCGATGGTGAGGACCACCGTGCTCATGGCGTCGCGGACGAGCATGGACGGAGCCACCTCCTACGAATCCGTTCGTTAACGAATTCACAAGTTCACAAGTGGGGGAACTCTCAGAGTCGCAGTCAAAGGGAGGGTCAACAAGAGGGCGTACGCGGCTGGTTCGGGGCGCGTGTCCAGTCGCCCGTGCCCCGGACGATCCCACGCGCCCCACGAGCGCCGGTGCGCGGCGCCCAGGGGCGGACGGTGGTTGTCGGGCAGGCCCTAGTAACGCTGGTTCAAGTACCCCAGCAGTTCGTCGTGGAGGATGCCGTTCGAGGCCGCCGCGTTGCCGCTGTGCGGGCCCGGACGGCCGTCGAGGCCGGTGAAGGAGCCGCCCGCCTCGGTCACCACGATCGCGGTCGCCGCCATGTCCCAGAGCGAGAGTTCGGGCTCCGCGCAGATGTCGACCGAGCCCTCGGCGACCATCATGTACGGCCAGAAGTCGCCGTACGCGCGCGTGCGCCACACCTCGCGGGACAGGTCCAGGAAGCCGTCCAGCAGGCTGCGTTCCTCCCAGCCGCTCAGCGACGAGTACGCGAACGAGGCGTCCTTCATCCGTGAGACCTGCGAGACCTTCAGACGGGACGCGGACGACAGACTGCGGCCGGTGAAGGCGCCGTGGCCCTTCGAGGCCCACCAGCGGCGGGCCAGCGCGGGTGCGGAGACCACGCCGACGACCGGCTGGTAGCCGCCCTCGCCCGCCTCCATCAGCGCGATCAGGGTGGCCCAGACGGGGACTCCGCGTACGTAGTTCTTGGTGCCGTCGATCGGGTCGATCACCCAGCGGCGGGGGCCCGTGCCCTCGACCCCGTACTCCTCGCCCAGGATCGCGTCCCGTGGCCGTGCCCGTCCGAGGTGGCCGCGGATCAGTTCCTCGGCGGCCTTGTCGGCCTCGCTCACCGGGGTCATGTCCGGCTTGGTCTCGACCTTGAGGTCGAGCGCCTTGAACCGGTCCATCGTCGCGGCGTCGGCGGCGTCCGCCAGGACATGGGCGAGGCGCAGGTCATCGCGATAGTCGGGCATGGGGGAACGGTACCGCTCCGGGGGGTGCGGCTATAGGGCTGGGGTTGTGGAGAGGGGGTGGGGTTGTGGGGGCGGTCGTCGGGTGCGGGTCCGTCGTGGTCACCCGCGCCGTTCCCCGCGCCCCTGGGGAGGGTGGGGCCTCGGGTTTGCTTCCCGGGTGCGGGTGCGTCGTGGTTGGCCGCGCAGTTCCCCGCGCCCCTGAAGGCAAAGGATTGCGCAGTTCCCCGCGCCCCAGAGGCAAAAGACTGCGCAGTTCCCCGCGCCCCTGGACGGCGTCCCCTGGGGGCGCGGGGAACTGCGCGCTCAGTCACAGTGGGCCCGCACCCTACGAGCGGACCGGCTCTGCCCAAGGGCGCGCACCCCCGCTTTCGTGGGGGGCGTGCGCCCCGTAGGGCGTGCGAAGTCTTGACAGTGCCCGCGCGCGCGTCAACTCTGATGCGCAGAGCCGATCGCCCCAGGGAGGCGATGATGCCTGCAGCGCGGGAATCCCTACTGGACGCCGCCTACACGGCACTCGGACGCCGTCCGTGGTCCGCCGTGCGGATGGTCGATGTCGCCGCTGTCGCCGGGGTCTCCCGGCAGACCCTCTACAACGAGTTCGGGAGCAAGGAAGGCCTCGCCCGCGCGCTCGTACGGCGGGAGGCGGACGCCTATCTCGCCGGCGTGGAGCGCGCCCTGGTGAGCCGGCCCGAGCCCCGGGAACGGCTGGCCGCCGCGGCGGAGTGGACGGCGGCCGCGGCCCGGGGGAACGTACTGGTGCGCGCGATGCTCACGGGATGCTGGGGAGAGCGGCTGCCCTCTCCGACCCTGTCCGCCGTGCCGTCGTCCTCGGCCGTGCCCGCCCAGCGCCGGGCCGACGGGCCGTTGCCCTCGCCCGGCGACTTCGTGGCGCTGGTACGGGACCGGGCCGTCGCCTCGCTCGCCGCGCACGGCGGGTCGAAGACGGAGGCGGCGGAGCTGGCCAGGGCATGCGAACTCGCCGTGCGGCTGGGGGTGTCGTGCGTGCTGGCCCCGGCGGGGGAGGGAGGCACGGCCGGGCTGGTCCGCAACGCGCTCGCCACGGTGCGTTCCGTGGTCTGAGGTGCCTGCGCCGCCGGGGAGGCGCCCGCGCGGCCGGAAGGGAGCCGGCTCAGTGGGACGAGCCGGACAGCTGCAGGCCGATGACTCCAATGATCACGAACGAGATCGAGACGATCTTCAGCGTGGACACCAGGTCGTCGAGGAAGATCATGCCGTAGATGGCGGTACCGGCCGCGCCGATGCCCGTCCACACCGCGTAGGCGGGGCCCACGTCGAGCTTCTTCAGGGACAGCGTCAGCAGGCCGAAGCTGCCCAGCGCGAAGATGCAGAAGGCGATCGTCGGCCAGAGTCTCGTGAAGCCGTGGGAGAGCTTGAGGCAGACGGCGAAACCCGTCTCCAGGAAGCCCGCCACGACGACCAGCAGCCACGCCATGTGATGCCCTCCCACGCTCCGTGACCGCTCGGACTTGGTGCGATTATGCCTTTACCGTCGCGACAGGGACGCAAACAACACAGAGGTCACGCGGCGATCAGTCGCCCTCGCGCCGCTCCCTGGTGGAGAGCAGCCGGCGCAGCGAGTACAGGCGGGCCGGATCCGCGTGGCCCTCGGCGACCCACGCGTCCAGCGCGCAGTCCGGCTCGTCGTGGCTGCACGCGCGCGGGCAGCCCTCCGTGCCGGGCTCCAGGTCGGGGAACGCCTTGATGACCTGCGAGGGGTCCACATGGTGCAGTCCGAAGGACCGCACGCCCGGCGTGTCGACGAGCCAGCCCTCGTCGCCCGGCAGCGGGACCGCGCGCGCCGAGGTCGTGGTGTGCCTGCCGCGGCCCGTGACCGCGTTGACGACACCCGTGGTCCGCCGCCGCTCCGTCGACACGAGCGCGTTGACCAGCGTCGTCTTGCCCACGCCGGAGTGTCCGACGAACGCCGTGATCTTGCCGTCCAGCTGCTTGCGTACGCGGTCGACGGCCTCGCCGCTCTCCAGCTCCTCCCGGCTCGTGACGACGTACGGGACGCCCAGCGCCCCGTACAGCTCCAGGAGTTCGTCGGGGGACGCCAGGTCCGACTTGGTGAGGACGAGGAGCGGGTCGAGGCCGCCCGCGTACGCCGCGACCAGGCAGCGGTCGATCAGACGGGGGCGCGGCTCCGGGTCGGCGAGGGCCGTGACGATGGCCAGCTGGTCGGCGTTGGCGACGACCACGCGCTCGTACGGATCGTCGTCGTCGGCCGTGCGCCGCAGGACCGAGGTCCGCGGCTCGATCCGGACGATCCGGGCCAGGGTGTCCTTCTTGCCGGTCAGATCGCCGACGATGGCCACCCGGTCGCCGACGACCGCCGCCTTGCGGCCCAGTTCGCGTGCCTTCATGGCGAAGACCACGCGGTCCTCCACGAGGCAGGTCAGCCGGCCGCGGTCCACGGTGAGGACCATGCCCTCGGCCGCGTCCTCGTGCTTGGGCCGGATGTTCGTCCGGGGGCGGTTGCCCTTGCGGTTCGGACGCGAGGGGATGTCGTCCTCGTCGGTGTGCTTGCCGTAACGGCGCATGATCCCGGTCCGCCCGTCAGTTCCCGAGCATTCCGGTCCACAGAGCGGGAAAGTCGGGCAGGGTCTTCGCCGTCGTCGCCACGTTCTCGATCTGTACGCCCTCCACCGCGAGGCCGATGATCGCGCCCGCGGTCGCCATGCGGTGGTCGTCGTACGTGTGGAAGATCCCGCCGTGCAGCGGGCGCGGGCGGATGTGGAGGCCGTCGGCGGTCTCGGTGACGTCGCCGCCGAGTTCGTTGATCTCCTTGGTGAGCGCCGCCAGCCGGTCCGTCTCGTGCAGCCGCAGATGGGCCACGCCGCTGAGGGTCGAGGGGGAGTCGGCCAGCGCCGCGACCGCTGCGATGCCCGGGGTCAGCTCGCCGACCTCGCCCAGGTCGACGTCGAGGCCGTGGATCGAGCCGGAACCGGTGAACTCAAGTCCCCGTTCGGTCAGTTCGCAGGAACCGCCCATCTCGGTGAAGATCTCACGCAGCCTGTCACCCGGCTGGGTGGTGCGGGCGGGCCAGTCGGGGATCACGACCGTACCGCCGGTGACCAGCGCGGCGGCCAGGAACGGCTGGGCGTTCGACAGGTCCGGCTCGACCGTCAGATCGCGGCCCAGGAGCGCACCCGGGGTGACCCGCCAGACGTTCGGCTCGCCGCCCGACTCCGGGGTGTCCACCTGCGCGCCGATCGAGCGCAGCATGTCGACGGTCATCCGGATGTGCGGCATGGACGGCAGTGTCGAGCCCGTGTGCCGCACCTCCACGCCCTGGTTGAAACGCGGTCCTGACAGCAGCAGCGCCGACACGAACTGCGAGGACGAGGACGCGTCGATCTCGACGGGGCCGCCCTCCAGCGCCCCGCCGCCCTGCACGGTCAGCGGCAGCGCGCCGCGGCCGTCGTCGTCGATACGGGCCCCGAGGGCGCGCAGGCCGTCGATCACGCCGTGCAGCGGGCGCTCGTACGAACGGGGGTCGCCGTCGAAGCGGATGGGGCCGTCGGCCAGTGCGGCGACCGGCGGCAGGAAGCGCATCACGGTGCCGGCGTTGCCCACGTCGACCGTGGTCGGGCCCTGGAGGCCCGAGGGGATGACTCGCCATGCCTCGCCGGACCCGTCGGGGCCCACGCCCTCCTCGATCCCGACGCCCATCGCCCGCAGGGCACCGGCCATCAGGAGAGTGTCGCGGGAACGCAGCGGGCGGCGGAGCCAGCCGGGCTCGGCCGCGAGTGCCGCGAGGACGAGCGCGCGGTTGGTGACCGACTTGGACCCGGGCACGTGGACCGTCGCGTCGACGGCTCCGCTCGCGTGCGGGGCGGGCCAGAGGGCGGTGAGTGCGGGGTTAACGGGCATGCCCTCACTTTAAGGGTTCGCCACTTACGGAGATCTTGATCGAAAGCGGTGGTGCGCTCCGAGGGGGTGGGGGGTGCGCCTGAGAGCTCGGGAGGCTGGTGTGGTCGGGCGGCTGCGGGCTCGCTGTGGCTGGTCGCGCCCACGCGGCGGAGCCGCATTTCAATACAGCCCCGCGCCCCTCAGGAGGGGCTGCGCCCCGTCCAGAGCCTCACAGGTTCAGCAGCCAGTTGGCGCCGGCCAGGAGTGAGCACAGGGAGACCGCGTGGAAGAGGAACAGCCACAGGCCCGCCGGTATGTGCGTCAGGCGTGACAGCTGGTCCGCGTCCGAGTCGCCCGCTCCGCCGCGTGAGCGCTTGGCCTGCAGTTCGAAGGCCGGGCGGACTCCGCCGAGCAGCAGGAACCAGACGACGGCGTACGCGAACGCCGCCTGGACCTGGGGACCGGCCAGCCAGGACACCACCACGAACGTGCCGCCGGTGACGAGGACCGTGAGGGCGCCGTACGCGTTGCGGATCATCACCAGCATGGCCACGAGCAGCAGGGTGGCCAGCCAGAGCAGGGCGGTGATGTGACCGGCCGCCAGCAGCGCGGCGCCGCCCAGGCCGAGCAGCGGGGGAGCCGTGTAGCCCGAGGCCGCCGTGAGGATCATGCCGAGGCCGGTCGGCTTGCCGCGGCTGACGGTGAGACCGCTGGTGTCGGAGTGCAGCCGGATGCCGCTGAGGCTGCGGCCCGTGAGCAGCGCGACCAGGCCGTGGCCGCCCTCGTGGGCGATGGTGATGGCGTTGCGCGAGAGCCGCCACACCGGGTGCGGCACTATCGCGGCCAGCGCGGCCACCATCGTGGCGACGACGACCCAGGTGTCGGGGTCGGGCTGGCTCCCGAAGACCTCGTCCCAGACGGTCGCCAGCGAGGTGGCTGCGGTGCTGTCCATTGGTGGCTCGGGCTCCCTTGGGGCGCTGTCGGCGGGGGTTTGCGCGTGGGCCAGGCAGTCTGACATGTATGAGCGGACGGTATGTGAGACGCGGGACGGCCGGGGATCGTTCCGGACGGCTAAGACGCAGGTCACAGCGGTGAAGTACCGGAACGGTCCGGGATAACTGCTCTACCCTTGGCTGCTGTGCGCAGGCCCGGAGACACCTGTGAACCGCTCCGGACCGCTCCGGGACAGGGCGGGATCCCGGAAGCCGTCGAGACGGTGACTGCGACGATGTAGGTTCGCGATTGCGTCAGGTCGGAGGGGTGGTTCCAGATGTGCGGACGGTACGCGGCCAGTCGTGGGCCCGAGGACCTCGCGGGGGTCTTCGAGATCGAGAAGTGGGAGCCGGAGGACGCTCTCGACCCCGACTTCAACGTGGCCCCGACCAAAGAGGTCTACGCGGTCCTGGACCGCCCCCTCAAGGGTGCCGAGGACCCCGCGCCGGTCCGCCAGCTGCGCCGCCTCAAGTGGGGCCTGATCCCCTCCTGGTCGAAGACGCCCGAGGGCGGCGCCCGGATGATCAACGCCCGCTCCGAGACCGTCCACGAGAAGCCCTCGTTCCGACGTGCCTTCACCTCCCGGCGCTGTGTCATACCGGCCGACGGCTACTACGAGTGGGTCACCGGCACCGGCGAGCGCGACCTGGAGGTGGAGGGCAGGAAGAAGCGGCCCCGCAAGCAGCCGTACTTCGTGCTCCCCGCCGACGGCTCCGTCTTCGCGATGGCCGGACTGTACGAGTTCTGGCGGGACAGGACGCTGCCCGACGACCACCCCCGCGCCTGGTGGGCGACCTGCTCCGTCATCACCACGGAGGCGGAGACCTCGCCGCTCGCGGTCGGCCCCGAGGAGGGTCCGCGTTCCCTCGCCGACATCCACCCCCGTATGCCGCTGATGCTCACCCCGGACCGCTGGGACGCCTG
Organism: Streptomyces sp. NPDC127119; assembly: GCF_042677425.1. Taxonomy (NCBI): domain Bacteria; kingdom Bacillati; phylum Actinomycetota; class Actinomycetes; order Kitasatosporales; family Streptomycetaceae; genus Streptomyces; species Streptomyces sp. NPDC127119. The sequence goes on from NZ_JBHXTO010000032.1 coordinate 56,027, forward strand.
GCTCGACCCCTCCCGTACGGACGTCGAGGACCTGCGCTCCCTGCTCGCGCCGCCGCCGGAGGGTCTGATGCGGGCGTATCCCGTCTCCACGGCCGTGAGCAACGTCCGCAACAACGGCCCGGAGCTGCTGAAGGAGCTGGAGGGGCCCGAGGAGGGCACACTCTTCTGACGTGACGCATGTGACGGAGACGGTCGAGACGGTCGAGACGGACGCGGGCACGGCCCGGATCACCTGGCACCGGGCGGTGAAGGCCGAGAAGCCCGGGGAAGCCGGCAAGCCCGACAGGGCTGACAGGGCTGACAGCGTCGACAGGGCGGCGAACACGGCAATGGCGGCGAAGGCGGCACGGCTCGTGCTGGCCGTCAGCCATGGCGCCGGTGGCGGGATCGAGGCGCGCGACCTCCGCGCACTCGCCGCCGTCCTGCCCGCGCACGGAGTGGCCGTGGCCCTCGTCGAACAGCCCTGGCGGGTGGCGGGCAAGAAGCTCGCGCCCGCTCCGAAGACGCTGGACGCGGGCTGGCGGGGCCTGTGGCCGGCGCTCGCCGCACCGGGGCTCCCCGTCGTCGCGGGAGGCCGCAGCGCCGGAGCCCGGGTCGCCTGCCGGACGGCCTCCGAGCTGGGCGCACACGCCGTCCTCGCGCTCAGCTTCCCCCTGCACCCGCCGGGCCGGCCGGAGAGGTCCCGCGCCGGCGAACTGCTCGGCGCCGGGGTGCCCACGCTCGTCGTCCAGGGCGGCAACGACCCGTTCGGACGTCCCGAGGAGTTCCCGGAACGGACCCGGCCGGACTCGTACGAGCTCGTCGAGGTGCCGTACGGCGATCATGGCTTCGCGGTGCCGAAGCGTGCCCCGGTCGGTCAGGAGCAGGCGTTGACGGTCATCACGGACGGCGTCCTGAAGTGGGTTTCGTCACTCCCGTGACCCCGGGAATGTTGCGCCCCGGACCACTGTTGTGCGGATCAGACAGCACGGAAGGTGTGCTGGGAGACGTCGTACGAGAGGAAGTCCGCCGCATGGGTTCGACCATCTGCCCGAGCCGTGGCAGCAGCACAGACCTGGAGTGGTCGGTGCTGCACGCGGCGAAGACCGCCCCTGTTCGGGTGGCGGGCGGACCGGATCGGCAAGCCGCCGCGACCGCCGGTCGTCTATTCTCCGATTCAGGTGGGACCGGTTTCGGCCCCATCCAGACTCTGGAGGAGGTGGGTCCGGTCACAGGGACCGACGCAGGGACCGAAAACGGCCAGGCGGAGCAGCCCGAGGACACGGGCAGCAGCGAGTCCACCGCCGAGCGCAATGTGCGCTTCGAGCGGGACGCGCTGGAGTTCCTCGACCAGATGTACTCGGCCGCGCTGCGCATGACGCGGAACCCGGCCGACGCCGAGGACCTGGTGCAGGAGACGTACGCGAAGGCGTACGCGTCCTTCCACCAGTTCCGTGAGGGCACCAACCTCAAGGCGTGGCTGTACAGGATCCTCACCAACACCTTCATCAACTCGTACCGCAAGAAGCAGCGCGAGCCCCAGCGGTCCGCCGCCGAGGAGATCGAGGACTGGCAGCTGGCGCGTGCCGAGTCGCACATGTCGACCGGTCTGCGTTCCGCCGAGTCGCAGGCGCTCGACCACCTGCCCGACTCGGACGTCAAGTCGGCGCTGCAGGCGATCCCCGAGGAATTCCGCATCGCCGTCTATCTCGCGGACGTCGAGGGCTTTGCGTACAAGGAGATCGCGGACATCATGGGGACACCCATCGGTACGGTGATGTCCCGCCTGCACAGGGGTCGCCGTCAGTTGCGCGGCATGCTGGAGGACTACGCCAAGGACCGCGGCCTGGTCCCGGCGGGCGCCGGAGAGTCGGACGGAACGAAAGGCTCGGGCTCATGAGCTGCGGAGAGCCGCACGAGACGGACTGCAGTGAAGTACTCGATCATCTCTACGAGTTCCTCGACCACGAGATGCCCGATGCCGACTGCACCAAGTTCGAGGTGCACTTCGAGGAGTGCTCACCGTGCCTTGAGAAGTACGGACTCGAGCAGGCCGTGAAGAAGCTCGTCAAGCGCTGCTGCGGTCAGGACGACGTGCCGACCGATCTGCGGGCCAAGGTCATGGGCCGTATCGAGCTGATCCGCTCCGGGCAGACGGTGCCCGAGCACGAGGTGACGACCGCGGACGCCCGCGGCGCCGCCGCCGAGGGCTGAGAAGAGCCCCGAAGCACGTCTTGCGCCTCTGAGAACGACCCGACGCCGGACCGGTTCTGCCGGTCCGGCTTCTGGGCGTTACGGGTGACGCGGGCGCTGCGGATGTGACGGGCCTGGTGTCAGACCTCCAGTGACGTCTCGATCCGCTTCAGGCTGTGCCGGGCCAGCGCCAGGTTGCTGCGGCCGCGGTCGAGGGCGAGGTACAGGAAGAGCGTGCCGCCGCTGGCGGTGAGCGGGCGTATCAGGTGGTACTGCTTGCCCAGCGTGATCAGGATGTCCTCGATGGTGTCGTCCATGGCCAGCGAGGACAGCGTCCGCAGCTTCGAGCGCATCACCTCGGTGTTGCCCGCCGACGCGAGTTCCAGGTCGAGCGTCGGTCCGCCGCCGAGCGTGCCGAGCGCCATGCCGCTCTCGTAGTCCACGAGGGAGACGCCGATGGCACCTTCCACGGACATGGCTTCCTTGAGCGCGGTCTCGATGTTCATGCTGTTGCCCCAATTCCTCGGTGACGCTGTCCGGTCGTTGCCAGTACAACTACGATCGAACACAAGCGACTAGTGCGCCACAAAATACAAAATATGACGTCTGTTGCGTAAGTTGAAGCTCAAAGTAGTGTGCGACGTCAAGACGTGAAGGGGGAACGGGGTAATGACGACGGCCGTTGATGCCTCCCTGGTCCGGCTTCTCGACTCCCCCGGGGTCACCGGCGTCGCCCTGGTCGACGCGGTCACCGGCCTCACCTACGGGGTGGCCGGGAACGCGGAAGAGGCGGGGGACGGTGCCGAGTGCGCCGAACTCGCGGCCCTCATCGCCGAACGACTGGGGCGAGCGGGTGCCGAGGGGGAGTTGGAGAGTGTGATCATGACCAGCACGCGGCGCCATCAGGTGCTGCTCGCCGTGGAGCGGCCGGTCGGCGACCCGCTGCTGCTGACCGCGGGGATGGACCGGGAACGGGCCAACCTGGCGCTCGCCACGCGGAGCCTGGCCGACCGGGCCGCCGAGGTGCTCGCATGACGACAGCCGAGGCACGCAATCTGCCCGCGCTGCTGCAGGGGTTGCACGAAGAGGGTTACAGCGGGACCGTACGGGTCTCCGGATCTCCAGGCGGAACGATTCACCTGAGGGGCGGCCTGATCGCCGCGGTCGAGACGCCGGGCGCCCCGACCGCCACCTCGGTGCTGCTCACGCCGGGCCGTATCGACGACGAGACCTGGCTGGCCGCCTGCGCGGCGGAGCCCGACACGGACGGGCTGGGCGGGTACCTGGTGTCCGCCGGTCTGATCGGCGCCGCCGAACTGGAGGTCGTCTGCACGGCTTCGGTGTTCGACGCGGCCTTCGCCATGGCGATCGGGCCGCCCGGTGGCTGGACGCTGGACGGCCCGGAACCCGTTCTGCACGCCGGGCGCGGTGTGGAGCCGCGGCGGCTGACCGAGGAGACCACCCGGCGCATCGTGCGGCTCTCCGGGCCGTGGGGGGCGCCGGGCGAACTCGCCCGGATACGGCCCGCGGCACTGCCGGACGCCGGTCTGCGCCGCGGCCTCTCGGACCGCCATCGCTCCGTGCTGAGCACCGTCAACGGCCGCCGAACCGCCCGGGACATGGCCTTCACGCTGGGGCGCGGGCTGTACGCGATCATGCTGGACCTGACCCGTCTGGAGGCTCAGGACCTCATCCGCTGGGACACGGGCGGCCCGGCCGACGGCCGGCCCAGCACCGCACCGCGCGTGCTGCCCGGACGCGGCGCTCCGGACGCGCCGGAGGCGAGCCCTCCGCAGGCCGAGCCGGCCGCGAAGGCCGCGCCGCTGCCGAGGCGTACACGGGGTGGCGGCTCGTGGCCGGGGGAGACCCGGACGCGCGACAGCCAGCCGCGCGACGGCCAGGCGCATGAGGCCCATGCGCCGGACGGGCAGGCGCGGGAAGGCCCGCCGGGGGAGGCGTCCGCTGAGGGAAGCGACGCTCTGCCCGCGGGGACGACCGGGGGGCACGGGGGCTAGTGAGTTCAAGCAGACGTCGGGCGGCCAAGCGTCTTCGACGGGGGACGAGCGCCGAGGCCCGGCGGACCGCGCACCGCCGCACACGGGGCGCGGACACCGCGCCGGGCCCGGACGGCATGGGGACACGGGACACCACGCCGACATGGGACGACGTACGGGGATCGGATGCCGGACCGGCTCGTGATGGCGTACGGGGATCGGGCGCCGGACCGGCACGCGATGGCGTACCTGGGCCGGACACCGGACCGGCACCGGACCGCGTTCCGGGATCGGGCACCGTGCCGGGGTCCGGCGTACCTGGAACGGACGCCGGACCGGGGACGGACAGCGTGCCGGAGGCGGAGGCCGCGTCAGCGCCGGACACCTTGTCGGCGCCTGGGCACCGTGATGCTCGTGGGGCGGGCGTGGGGCCGGGGGCCGACAGCTCGGCGTCGGCTTCGGCGTCCGCGTTCGCGGAGCGTCCGCCGCCGTTGCCCGTGCGGGGTGCCGCCTCGTCCGCCTCCGCGCCGCCGTTCGCCTTGCCGCCGTTGTCTCCCGAGCAACTGGCCGCCGACCAGCCCTCTCTCGACATGCTGCGCCGGGTCCGCCGGGGCCTCGGCGCGCTTCCGGACGCCGACTGACACCGCTCCGACCGCACCACGACCACCCATGCACGCAGCAAGGAGCGCCATGAGCGACACGTCTCAGCCCAATCCCCTCACCGAGATCCTGACCTCGCTGCGCGACCGGGTGATGGGGGTCTCCGAAAGTGTCCTGTCCACCGCGGACGGACTCCTCGTGGTCGCCGACACGGACTCCTCCCACGCCGAGTCCGTCGCCGCGCTCGCCGCCGCGACCCTCGGTGTGGCCCGCCGTATGGCCGACCAGACGGGCGTCGGCGCGCTGCGCGAGGTGGTGGCGCGGTGCGGTTCGGGGCACGTCATCGTGATGGCCGTGGGCGACCGGGCCCTGCTGACCGTGATGGGGGACGACGGCCTGGACCTCGCCACGCTCCAGCGGGAGTCGCCCGCCACGGTGGAGCAGTTGACCCAGGCGCTCGCGGCCGACGTGGCGCGCTGAACCACCGGCCCGGAGAACGATCCGGGCGCCGCCGGACTCGTACGGACGTCCGGTCGCAGCCGAGTACGAGCCCTCGTACGAACGCGCGGCTCACTCGAACGGGCGAATCTGCTCCCGCCGCCCGGTGAATCGGCCCATGCCTCCCCCCGGCCCCACCCGACCGCCCTATCGTCCATGTCCCGAAGGCTGTACGCGGGCCTGCGCGGTGCCTGTGCCGAATCTGTACGGGGCCCGTGCGAGGTGGTTCGAGCGGGAAGCGGGAGGGGGGCTGCGCCATGCGGTCGGTCCCGCCGTGGGCGCGTGTCTACGTCGTCTGCACCGCGCTCGCCGCGGCGTACTGCGCCGTGCCGGTGCCGGACACCCGCGCTCCGTGGCAGGCGGTGGCGCTGTTCGCGGTGCTCTGCGCGGCCTGCGAACTGTTCGCCGCGAGCCGCTTCGCGGGCGACGGAGGCCCCGAGGGCGCGGGCGCGTCCGCTGAGACCGGGGCCTCCCTCAGATGGCACACGCCGGTCATGCTCGCCGCCGCCTTCCTGCTGCCACCGCCCGCCGCCGCGCTCGTACCCCTGCCGGGGGCGCTGCTGGCCCGGGTCGAGCAGCGGCCGCGGTGGCTGCGCCGGGTGTGGCGGGCCGCGCAGCTCGCGCTCAGCACCTGGGCGGCCTCGAAGGTCCACTGGTCGCTGGGCGGCCGGGACGCCGTCGTCACGTCCGACTTCCCCTACGCCCTGGCCGCCGCGGGCGCGGCCGTGGTGGCGTTCTGCCTGGTCCTGACCGTGCTCGACGGCGGCATCCTGGCACTCGCCGAACGGGTGCCGGTACGGGCCGCCTGGCGCGGGCTGTTCCTGCGCTCCCTCGCGCCCGTCGCCGTGCACGGGCTCGCCGGACTGATGATGGCGGTGCTCTGGCGCAGCCCGTACGGGCCGGCCGCCGCGCTGCTCGTGCTGCTGCCGATGTACGTGTCGTGGTGGGTGTTCGCCCAGTACCACCGGGAGCGGGCCGCCCACCGGGCCACCATCCGGGCGCTCGTGCAGGCCGTCGACATCAAGGACGGCTACACGCGCGGGCACAGCGAACGGGTGGGACAGGCGTCGATGATGATCGCCCGTGAACTGGGCATGGACGACGAACGGGCCGAGGTGCTCAGGTTCGCCGGCATCCTGCACGACGTGGGCAAACTCGGGGTCCCCACCCGGCTGCTGCGCAAGGACGGGCCGCTGACGCCCGAGGAACGCCGGGTGATCGAGCTGCATCCCGAGTACGGGCACGAGATGGTCCGCGGGATCGGCTTCCTCGGCGAGGCCAGGTCGGCGATCCTCCATCACCACGAACGGCTCGACGGGAGCGGCTACCCGTACGGGCTGAAGGGGGGCCAGATCCCCGAGTTCGCCCGGGTGGTGGCGGTGGCGGACGCCTTCGACGCGATGACGTCGACCCGCTCGTACCGGCGGGCGCGGCCGGTCCCGGTGGCTCTGGAGGAACTGGAGCGATGCGCCGGGGCCCAGTTCGATCCGCGGATGGTGGAGGCCTTCGTACGGGCGCTCGTGAGGCAGGGATGGCATCCCGCGGTGACGGCGGACGAGACAGCGCCGCACGCCGAGCCCCGCCACCCACCGGCTCCACGCCTGCCCACCGCCCCGGAGGCCGGCCGGAGGAGCGACCGGGCGGCGGGCCCCGACCACCGCCGCGGAACCGTCGGCGGGAGCGGGTCCGGCCCATGAGCACGATCAGCGGGGAACCGCTCCCGCCCGCCGCGGGCCGCACCGGACCGCTCCCGCCGGCCGGCGCGGACCCTCCCCGCGTCCCGCTCGCCCTCACGCTCGTACGGGCCGCCGCCGCGCTGGCCGCCGTGGCCGCTCTCGCCGTCACCCTCTGGGGCGGGATCGACGAGCGGGGGGCCGCTCTCGCCTTCGCCGTGCTCATCGGTGCGGGGGAGCTGGCCCGGTGGAGCGGCGCCGAGGAACGTGAGTCGGCGCCGCTGGCCGCCGCCGGGGCCCTCGCCTACGCGCTGCTCGGCGAGAACGCCGGTCACCCCACCCACGACGGGGTCCCGCAGATCGTCGCCGTGGTCACGGCCGCCTCCCTGCTGGGCTGCGTGCCGCACATCGCGAAGGGCCGCGGGCCCACCGCGGACCATCTCACCCGGCGCGTCCTGACCGTCGGGTTCGCCGCGGTCTGCTTCCAGCCCCTCTACAACGAGGGCCGGCTGGCGGAGTGGGCCACCGGGCCCGCGTACGCGGCGCTCGTCGTCGCGCTGCTCCTGCTGACCGCGCTGTGGGACGCCGTGCTGGCCGCGGCCATGGCGCACGCACGGACCCGGTGGCCCTTCGGACCGCTGCTGCGGGACGAGCTGCGCGGCACCCTCGGCATCGGCTCGGCGGTCTGCGCGACCGGGGCCGTGATGGCGCTCGCGGTCGCCGTCGCGGGTCTGTGGGCGCTGCCCGTCTTCTCGCTGCCGCTGCTGCTCACCCAGCTGTCCTTCCGGCGGTACGCGGCCGTACGGACCACCTACCGCCAGACCATCGCCTCCCTCGCCCGGGCGACCGAGATAGCCGGCTACACCCCGGCGGGGCACGCCCGGCGCGTGGCCGCGCTCAGCCGGGCCGTCGGCCGTGAGCTGGGCCTGTCCGGACCCGAACTGACCGTTCTGGAGTACGCGGCGCTGATGCACGACATCGGCCAGCTCTCGCTCGTCGACCCCGTACGCGCCGGGGCCACGGCCGCCCTGGCCCCCGCCGAACAGCGGCGCATCGCCCTGCTCGGCGGCGCGGTGGTCCGCCAGACGGGCGTGGCCGCCGCGGTCGCCGTCGTGGTGGAGCGGCAGGCGGACCCGTACCGGGACCAACCGGTCAGCGCGTCGATCGTCAGGGCCGTCAACGCGTACGAGGAGACAGTCCGGGAAGCAGGCCCCGGTGGGCCGCTCAAGGCGCTGGAGGAGCTGCGGCTGGGCACCGCGCGCGACTACCGGCCCGAGGTCGTCGAGTCGCTGGCCAGGGTGCTGGCGAGAGACGGCCTTACCTTGCCTCTGGTTGGGTAACCCATGGGTAATGAGCGCCCCTCCGCGCGTCCGTGGTTGGATGCGAGGAAGAGGACATCAGGGGGCACAGTCCAGCCCGAGGCTGCACGCTCTTCAACGAACTGGCAGGCGGGAATCGTGAGGATCTTCGGCAAGGGACGGCACCGGCCCTCCGCCTCATGGCGGCAGGCCACCGACCGTGCGTTCACCCTCATCGGCGACGGCCGGTACGAGGACGCGGGGGCGCTGCTGACACGTGCGGCGGACCTGGAACCCTGGCTTTCCGAGTCCTGGTTCAACCTCGCGCTGCTGCACAAGTTCCGGCACGACTGGGAACAGGCGCGGGCGGCCGGTCTGCGGGCCGTGGCGCTGCTCGACCGGGAGACCGGGGCCCCCGATTGGTGGAACGTCGGCATCGCGGCGACCGCCCTGCAGGACTGGCCGCTGGCCCGGCGGGCCTGGCAGGCGTACGGGCTGCGGGTGCCCGGCGGTGCCTCGCGGCCCAGGCCCGGCGCGGGCGCCGGCGCCTCCGGCGAACCGGTGGGCATGGACCTCGGCAGCGCGGCCGTACGGCTGTCGCCCGAGGGCGAGGCCGAGGTCGTGTGGGGGCGGCGGCTCGACCCCGCCCGTATCGAGGTCCTCTCCATCCCGCTGCCGTCCTCCGGGCGGCGCTGGGGCGAAGTGGTCCTGCACGACGGAGTGCCCCACGGGGAGCGGACGACCGCGGCGGGGCACGCGTATCCCGTCTTCGACGAGATCGAGCTGTGGGCGCCCTCGCCGGTGCCCACCTGGGTCGTGCTCCTGGAGGCCGAGACCGAGGACGACCGGGACGCCCTGGAGCGGCTCGCGGCCGACGCGGGGTTCGCGGCGGAGGACTGGTCGTCGTCCGTGCGGCTGCTGTGCCGGATGTGCTCCGAGTCGCGGATGCCGTCCGACGAGGGGGACGGGGAGCATCTCGATCCGCACGATCACAGTGAGCCGGGGCATCCCGGGCCGCTCGGGCACCGGACCGACGGGCAGTTGTGGGTGCCCGAGCGTGAGTGCGGGCTCGCTGCGCCGGCTTCGCTGGTGCGGGGGTTGTTGGACGGGTGGGTCGCCGACAGTCCCGATTCGCGGGACTGGCGTGACCTCGAAGAGGTCTGTTAGCCGGCGGGCGCGGTTGCGCGGTCGCGGGGCTGCGGGGGGTGTTCTTCGGGTGCGGGTCCGCCGTGGCTGGTCGCGCAGTTCCCCGCGCCCCTTGACGGAGCGCCCCTGCGGGGCGGCTCCTGTCAGGGGCGCCCCGTACCCTGTATCCGCATCACAACCCCGTTTTTCCGAGGAAGGCTTACGTCGGTCATGGCGCAGCAGGACACTGAGCAGCAGCACTCCGGGGTGCTCCCCGTGGACGACGAGGGCTTCGTCATCGACACCGAGAGCCAGGAGGAGCGTGAGGCGGCCTACCGCGGGCGCGGGACCTCCCGGCCCATCACGGTCGTCGGGAACCCGGTGCTGCACAAGGAGTGCAGGGACGTCACGGACTTCGGGGACGACCTCGCCCGGCTCGTCGACGACATGTTCGCCAGCCAGCACACCGCCGAGGGCGTGGGCCTGGCCGCGAACCAGGTCGGGGTCGACCTCAAGGTGTTCGTCTACGACTGCCCGGACGACGAGGGCAAGCGGCACACCGGAGTGATCTGCAACCCCGTGCTCGTCGAGCTGCCCGCCGAGCGGCGCCAGCTGGACGAGAGCAACGAGGGCTGCCTGTCGGTGCCGACCGCGTACGCGCCGCTGGCCCGCCCCGACTACGCCGAGGTCACCGGGCAGGACGAGAAGGGCAACCCGATCAAGGTGCGGGGCACGGGCTACTTCGCGCGCTGCCTCCAGCACGAGACGGACCACCTGTACGGGTACCTCTACATCGACCGGCTCTCCAAGCGCGAGCGCAAGGACGCGCTGCGGCAGATGGCCGAGAACGAACCGCGCTACCCCGTCGTCGCGAACGACTGAGAACACCTGCGAACGTCTGCGGACACCTGCGAACGTCTGCGGCACAGAACGGCAGACGGGGCGTGAGCGTCCCGCATCCACGGCGCCTGGTCGGATTCCCTTCCGACCAGGCGCCGTTCGTCTGCGCGTAGCACGTTCGATCCCTTGTGCGCCTGTAATGATCCATATTCAGTCACACATAGGGAGATTCTCGGCATCGTGGGGTAGTGAGCGAAGCAAATCCGTTCCCAGAACGGTCAGTTGTGGTGCTGAATGGGAAGTGCGGGGATACGCAACGGCGCACGCCCGGCACAGCGGGAGGGGCGTGTCGTCAACAGGCGGCTGAGAGGGGTTTGTTCGTGCCTGCTTTCTCACAGAGCACCTCAACGACGTACACCTCGGCCCTCGTTCCACCGGCGCTCTCTCTTCCGGTGATCGAGGCCGAGTTTCCCCGTCAACTCCATCCGTATTGGCCTCGACTCCAGGAGAACACCAGGGCCTGGCTCCTGGAAATGCGCCTCATGTCGGCGGCGAAGGTTGAGGCATATGCCGATGGGCTTTGCTACACCGACCTCATGGCGGGCTTCTACATTGGCGCGCCCGACGAGGTCCTCCAGGCGATAGCGGACTACAGCGCGTGGTTCTTCGTCTGGGACGACCGCCACGACCGTGATGTCATCCACGACCGGCCGGTGGCCTGGCAGCTGCTCAGGACGCGGCTGCACGCGGCCCTCGACTCCCCGAAGGAGCATCTGTACCACCCGGACCCCCTGGTGGCGGGGTTCGCGGACAGCATGGTCCGGCTGTACTCGTTCCTGGGCGAGGGGTGGAACGCGCGGTTCGCCGACCATTTCCACACAGTCATCGAGGCGTACGACCAGGAATTCCGCAACCGTGTGTCGGGCATTGTCCCGACCGTCGAGGAATACCTCGAACTGCGGCGGAACACGTTCGCGCACTGGATCTGGCTCGACCTGCTCGAACCGAGCGCGGAGTACGAACTGCCCGTCGCCGTGCGGGAGAACCCCGCATACCGGAGAGCTGCTCTGCTGTGCCAGGATTTCGCCGCCTGGTACAACGATCTGTGTTCTCTCCCCAAGGAAATCGCGGGCGACGAGGTACACAATCTCGGTATCAGTCTCATTCATCACGAGGGAATGCGACTGGAAGAATCGGTCAAAGAAGTCAGGCGGCGGGTCGAGGAATGCGTCACTGAATTCCTCGACGTCGAACAGGAGGTATTGCGGTACGCGGAAAGGATCGACAACGGGACCGTCCGCGGCGCCGAACTAGCGGCTGCCGTACGGGCGTGCCTGTTCAACATGCGGAATTGGTTCAGCTCCGTGTACTGGTTCCACCACGAGTCGGGACGGTACATGGTCGACAGCTGGGACGACCGCACCACACCCCCGTACGTCAACAACGAAGCGGCAGGTGAGAAATGACCGTCGAGTCGGTACGGTCCGCTGCACACCAAGCGGCAGAACTGTCCACCCCGCCCCTCGCCGGGGGCGGCGTCCCCGGCCTGGGACACGGCCTGAAACTGGTCCGCGACCCGCTGGGTTTCCTCTCCCGGCTGCGCGACCAGGGCGAGGTCGTCCGGCTGAAGCTGGGCCCCAAGACGGTGTACGCCGTCACCACGCCGACCCTCACGGGGGAGCTGGCGCTGAGCCCCGACTTCAAGATCGACGGACCCCTGTGGGAGTCCCTGGAAGGCCTGCTCGGCAAGGAGGGAGTGGCGACCGCCAACGGCTCGCGGCACCGGCGTCAGCGCCGGACGATCCAGCCCGCGTTCCGGCTGGACGCCATCCCCGGCTACGGGCCGATCATGGAGGAGGAGGCGCACGCCCTCGCGGAGCGCTGGCGGCCCGGCGAGACGATCGACTGCACCGCGGAGTCGTTCCGCGTCGCCGTCCGCATCGCCGCCCGCTGCCTGCTGCGCGGCGACTTCATGGACGAGCGGGCCGAGCGGCTGAGCATCGCCCTCGCCACCGTCTTCCGCGGCATGTACCGCCGTATGGTCGTTCCCGCGGGACCGCTCTACCGGCTTCCGCTTCCGGCCAATCGTAAATTCGACCGCGCATTGGCCGATTTGCACCTCCTGGTCGACGAGATCGTGGCGGAGCGCCGTGCATCTGGTCAAAAGCCGGACGATTTGCTGACAGCATTGCTGGAAGCGAAGGACGAGAATGGCGAGCCCATCGGGGAACAGGAGATCCACGACCAGGTGGTCGCGATACTCACCCCCGGAAGCGAAACGGTCGCTTCCACGATCATGTGGCTTCTGCAGGTCCTCGCGGAACACCCGGAACACGCGGACCGTGTACGCGAAGAGGTCGAATCGGTCACCGGTGGCCGGCCTGTCGCATTCGCAGACGTGCGGAAGCTGTCCCACACGAACAATGTCGTCGTCGAGGCCATGCGGTTGCGTCCCGCCGTATGGATATTGACGCGCCGGGCCGTGACCGAAACCGCACTCGGCGGGTATCGCATTCCGGCCGGGGCCGACATCGTCTACAGCCCGTACGCCATACAGCGCGACGCGCGTTCGTACGACGGGCATCTGGAGTTCGACCCCGATCGCTGGCTTCCGGAACGCGCGAAGGACGTGCCGAAGTACGCGATGAGCCCGTTCAGTGTGGGCAACCGGAAGTGCCCGAGCGACCACTTCTCGATGGCCCAGCTCGGGCTCGTCACGGCGGCGGTGGCCTCGCGCTGGCGCCTTGAACAGGTGTCCGAGTCGAACGACACGACCCGCGTCGGCATCACCCTGCGACCGCACCGGCTGCTGCTGAGGGCCGTGCCGCGCTGACCGCTCCGCGCACGTTCAGGCGGCCTGCGGGCCCCTGAACGTGCGCCGGTACGCGTTCGGTGTCGTCCCCAGCGAGCGGACGAACTGATGGCGCAGCGCGGCCGCGGTCCCGAACCCCGTGCGGTCCGCGATGAAGTCCATCGTCTCGTCGGTGGCCTCCAGCAACTCCTGTGCCAGCAGTACCCGTTGGCGCAGCAGCCAGCGGTACGGGGTGGTCCCCGTCTCCTGCTGGAAGCGCCGGGCGAAGGTGCGCGGCGACATGTGCGCGCGGGCGGCGAGCTGTTCGACGGTCACCTCCTCGCCGAGGTGGCCCTCCATCCAGACGAGCACCGCACCGACCGTGTCGCACTGCGAGCGCGGCAGCGGGCGCTCGATGTACTGGGCCTGGCCGCCGTCGCGGTGCGGCGGCACCACCATGCGCCGCGCGATGCTGTTGGCGACCTCGGGGCCCTGCTCCTTGCGGACGATGTGCAGACAGGCGTCGATGCCTGAGGCGGTGCCCGCCGAGGTGATCACCGGGTCCTCGTCCACGTACAGCACGTCCGGCTCGACCTTCGCGAGGGGATGGCGGGCGGCCAGCTTGTCGGCGTGCCGCCAGTGGACCGCGCAGCGCCGCCCGTCGAGCAGTCCGGCCGCGCCGAGCACGAAGACCCCGGAGCAGACGCTCAGCACCTTGGTGCCGCGGTCGGCGGCCCGGACCAGGGCGTCGAGCAGCGCGGGCGGGTAGGTGCGCCCGATGTAGTGGCTCCCGGCGGGCACGACGATGAGGTCGGCCTCCTCCAGCCGGTCCAGCCCGTACGGCGTGGAGAGGGTGAAGCCCGGGACGTGGGTGGCGAGGGTCGGCCCCTCGGCCGAGGCGACCGCGAAGTCGTACACCGGAAGTCCCTCGTCGCTGCGGTCGAGGCCGAACACCTCGCACACGACGCCGAGTTCGAAGGGATGCGCGCCGTCGAGCAGGACGGCGGCCACGTTGGTCAGCATGCTGACAGTGTGCACCCGCTCTGGCAGGAAATCGAGGGTGTGCGGCAGTCCTGCCACTCACGGTAAGGAGTATTCGGCGCGACAGTGGTGTCCATGAACACGACACAGTTGGAAGGCCTGATCGGAATGCTCTTCGTCCTCGGAATCCTCGTCCTGCTCGTCCTCCCCGCGGTGTTCGGCATCGTGCGCGACCGGCGCGTCGACCGTCAGCTCAGGGAGGCCGAACAGGGCCCCGCGCAGGAGCGGGGCCCCGCGGAGGATCAGAAGTCCTCGTCGAGGTCGACCGTCCCCTCCACCGCCACCTGGTACGCCGAGGGCCGGCGCTCGAAGAAGTTGGTCAGCTCCTGAACCCCCTGCAGCTCCATGAAGGAGAAGGGGTTCTCGGAGCCGTACACCGGGGCGAGGCCCAGGCGCTGCAGCCGCTGGTCGGCCACGCACTCCAGGTACTGCCGCATCGACTCGGTGTTCATGCCGGGCAGGCCCTCACCGCACAGGTCGCGCCCGAACTGCAGCTCGGCCTCGACGGCCTCGCGCATCATGTCGGTCACCTGCTGCCGGAGTTCCTCGTCGAAGAGCTCCGGCTCCTCCTTGCGGACCGTGTCCACGACCTCGAAGGCGAAGCTCATGTGCATCGTCTCGTCGCGGAACACCCAGTTGGTGCCGGTCGCCAGGCCGTGCAGCAGGCCCCGGCTGCGGAACCAGTAGACGTACGCGAAGGCCCCGTAGAAGAACAGGCCCTCGATGCACGCGGCGAAGCAGATGAGGTTCAGCAGGAAGCGGCGGCGGTCCGCCTTCGTCTCCAGCCGGTCCAGCTTCTCCACCGAGTCCATCCACTTGAAGCAGAACTCGGCCTTCTCACGGATGGACGGGATGCTCTCGACGGCGTCGAAGGCCGCGGCCCGGTCCGCCGGATCGGGCAGATAGGTGTCGAGCAGCGTCAGATAGAACTGGACGTGCACGGCCTCCTCGAAGAGCTGACGGCTCAGATACAGCCGCGCCTCGGGGGAGTTGATGTGCTTGTAGAGCGTCAGCACCAGGTTGTTCGACACGATCGAGTCGCCCGTCGCGAAGAACGCGACCAGGCGGCCGATCATGTGCTGCTCACCCGGTGACAGCTTCGCCAGGTCGGAGACGTCCGAGTGGAGGTCGACCTCCTCGACGGTCCAGGTGTTCTTGATCGCGTCCCGGTAGCGCTCGTAGAAGTCCGGGTAGCGCATGGGACGCAGGGTCAGTTCGAAGCCGGGGTCGAGCAGGTTCTTCCCGGCCTTCTCGGTCCTCTCGGCCTGCTGGGCCTTCTCCGGTGCGTCAGGTGCGGTGGTCATTACTGGCAGGCCTCGCAGGACTCGGGGTTCTCAAGGGAGCAGGCGACCGCGTCGGGATCGGCGGCCTGCTGGACGGGAATGGTGGTCTCGGGCCGCGCTTCGGGCACGCTCTGCGCCTGGGCGGCGCGGGCGATACGGGTCGCCGGACGCGAACGCAGGTAGTACGTCGTCTTCAGCCCCGACTTCCAGGCGTACGCGTACATCGAGGAGAGCTTGCCGATGGTCGGCGTCTCCAGGAACAGGTTCAGCGACTGGGCCTGGTCCAGGAACGGGGTCCGGGCGGCGGCCATGTCGATGAGACCGCGCTGCGGGATCTCCCAGGCCGTGCGGTACAGGTCGCGCACGTCCTGCGGGACCCAGGTGAAGCCCTGCACCGAGCCGTTGGACTCGCGCAGCGCCTCCCGGGTCTGCGCGTCCCACACGCCGAGCTTCTTCAGCTCGGCCACCAGGTAGGAGTTCACCTGGAGGAACTCGCCGGACAGCGTCTCGCGCTTGAACAGGTTGGAGACCTGCGGCTCGATGCACTCGTACACGCCCGCGATGGACGCGATGGTGGCGGTCGGGGCGATGGCCAGCAGCAGCGAGTTGCGCATGCCGACGGCGGAGATCCGCTCCCGCAGGGCCGCCCAGCGCTCCGGCCAGTTCAGCTCGACGTCGTAGTGGTCCGGGTGCAGCACACCCTGGGCCGTACGGGTCTTCTCCCAGGCGGGCAGCGGGCCGTTGCGCTCGGCGAGGTCGGCGGACGCCTCGTACGAGGCGAGCATGATCCGCTCGGCGATCCGGGTGGAGAGGGCGCGCGCCTGCGGCGAGTCGAACGGCAGCCGCAGCTTGAAGAAGACGTCCTGCAGCCCCATCGCGCCGAGGCCCACCGGACGCCACTTGGCGTTGGAGCGGCCCGCCTGCTCGGTCGGGTAGAAGTTGATGTCGACGACCCGGTCGAGGAAGGTGACGGCGGTCCGGACGGTCGCGTCCAGCCGCTCCCAGTCGATGTCGCCGGCGTCCGCGTCCACGAAGGCGCCGAGGTTGACCGACCCGAGGTTGCAGACCGCGGTCTCGCCGTCGTCCGTGACCTCCAGGATCTCGGTGCACAGGTTCGAGGAGTGGACCGTGTGGCCGGGCAGCGCGGTCTGGTTGGCCGTGCGGTTGGCGGCGTCCTTGAAGGTCATCCAGCCGTTGCCGGTCTGCGCGAGGGTACGCATCATGCGGCCGTACAGATCACGGGCGGGGATGGTCCTCTTGGCGAGCCCGGCGGCCTCGGCCTTGCGGTACGCGGCCTCGAAGTCGGCGCCCCACAGGTCGACCAGCTCGGGCACGTCCGAGGGGGAGAAGAGCGACCAGTCGCGGTCCTCGTTCACGCGGCGCATGAACTCGTCCGGGATCCAGTGCGCGAGGTTCAGGTTGTGCGTACGCCGGGCGTCCTCACCGGTGTTGTCGCGCAGCTCCAGGAACTCCTCGATGTCGGAGTGCCAGGTCTCCAGGTAGACCGCCGCCGCGCCCTTGCGCCGGCCGCCCTGGTTCACCGCGGCGACCGAGGCGTCGAGGGTCTTCAGGAACGGGACGATGCCGTTCGAGTGCCCGTTCGTGCCGCGGATCAGCGAACCGCGCGAACGGATCCGGGAGTACGAGAGCCCGATGCCGCCCGCGTGCTTCGAGAGGCGGGCCACCTGGTGGTAGCGGTCGTAGATGGAGTCCAGCTCGTCCAGCGGGGAGTCGAGGAGGTAGCAGGACGACATCTGCGGGTGGCGCGTACCGGAGTTGAAGAGCGTCGGGGAGGAGGGCAGGTAGTCCAGGCGGCTCATCAGCCGGTACAGGGAGGCCACTTCGTCGAGGGCGCGCGTGGTGTCGTCCTCGGCCAGCCCGCTCGCCACCCGCAGCATGAAGTGCTGGGGCGTCTCGACGACGGACCGTGTGATCGGGTGCCGCAGCAGGTACCGGCTGTGCAGGGTACGCAGGCCGAAGTAGCCGAAGCGGTCGTCGCCCGCCAGGTCGATCAACGTGTCCAGCCGGGCCGCGTGGAGGCGTACGAACGCGGCCGTGCGGTCGGCGATCAGCCCCTCGCGGTGGCCGACGGCGACCGACTCGGAGAAGGAGCGCACGCCCTGCGAGGCGGCCTCCGCGGCGATGGTGACGGTCAGCAGCCGGGCGGCCAGCTTCGAGTAGACCGGGTCCTCGGAGATGAGACCGGCGGCCGACTCCGTGGCCAGCTCACGCAGCTCCGCGATGTCCGCGGCGGCGGACCGGCCGCGCAGCGCGGCGGCGGCGACCCGGCCGGGGTCGGCACCGGGGAGGTCGGCGGTGAAGTCGGTCAGGATCCGCAGCAACGCGGTTCCCGGTCCGTCGGCCTCGGCCCTGTCCTGCTGGTCCCGGGTCGCTGTCGCGGAGACCGGATCGGCTGGCGCGATGGTCACGTGGGGCTCTCCCTCGCTCGGCACGGGGGCCTCGGGGGAGAGGGGTTCGGAGCACACGGGGGTACGCGCTCTGGGCAGCGGTACGCCGCGTCCACCGGCCCACTCCACGAGGCCCGGACGTCATGCACCCGGACCGGATGGCCTGGGCGCGCTGTCGGCAGGTCCTCGGACTGACTCCTGTACGCGACATGCGGGCATATCACGTACAAGTACACCGTTGCGGGACAGTTCCGGATTCGCACCGGATTCCCCTGCGACGACAGCGAGCATGAGCATACATCTTGTGCCGGGCTCCGGAAGCACCCCCACATGTTGTGTCGTGTCGGCTCCGTACGGTGTAAGCGGGGTGGGCTGCGGAGGTGCGGCCTGCCTTCGGGGG
>NZ_JBHXTO010000033.1:0-73675 GCF_042677425.1 Streptomyces sp. NPDC127119
GCATCGAACCCGCACCCAAAGGCCCCGTCAGGGGCGCGGGGAACGGCGCGAGCAACCACATCGAACCCGCACCCAAGGGCCCCGTCAGGGGCGCGGGGAACGGCGCGAGCAACCACGACCCACCCGCACCCGAAAACCCTGCGCACCTACCCCTCCACCGGCGGAGCCACCCCCCTCTTCCTCGCCCACGCCGCAGGCGGCGACGCCACCGTCTACACCCGCCTGGCAGCAAGCCTCGACGCCGACCGCCCGCTGTACGGGTTCGACAGACAGGCGGAGCCGGACGACGTACCGGGCCGCGCCGCGGAGTTCGCCCGATGCGTACGGGAGACGAGCCCCGACGGCCCATGGGTGATCGGCGGGTGGTCGTACGGCGGACTCGTGGCCCAGGAGGCGGCCGGACTCCTCACCCCCCACGGCACAGTCCGCGCCCTGATCCTCCTGGACTCCGTCCTCCCCCTCCCCACCACCGTCCCTCCGGCCGAGCAGGCCCTGCGCCACTTCCAGGACTTCGCCACCTACGTGGAACGCACGTACGGCACGGCACTGGACCTCCCGTACGACGAACTCGCCGCCCTCGACGACACCGCAAGGATCGACCTCGTCATCAAGGTGCTCAGGGACACCGTGGAGCTACCGGAAGCCGTCCTGGAACACCAGCGGAGCTCCTACCTGGACCTGCGCAGCGGCGAACGCCACCGTCCCGGCGGATACGCGGGCCGCACCCTGCTCTACCGCGCGAGCGAACCCGCCCCGCACACCGTCCGGGACCCCCGCTACGAGCGCGAGGACGCGACGCTCGGCTGGGACGCGCACTGCACCGACCTGACCGTCGTCCCGCTGCCGGGCCACCATCTGTCACTGCTCGACCCACCGGTCGTCGACCACCTGGCCCGGTTGCTGACACGCGATCTGCGGGACTCCTGATGCGGGACTCCTGAAGGGACTTGCCCCATGACTCGTAAGCGCAGATGTGCCGCTCTCGCGGTGACGACGGCCCTGCTCGGCACGGGCGTCGTACTCACCGCGCCGCCGACGGCCGCCGCACCCGTCGGCGCATCCGCCGCACCCGTCGAAGCCTCCGCCCCCCTCGCGAAGGCCGCCGCGACCGCCACCGTCGTGGGCGAGACGTGGCTCGACGCCCGGACCGTCGACCTCACGATCGCCTCCCCGGCGGCCGGCGCCTCCCTGCCCGTGCGGGTCGTCCTGCCGACCGGTTACGCCGCGCAGCCCGACCGCACCTGGCCCGTCCTGTATCTCCTCCAGGGTGCCCACGACGACTACACGTCCTGGACCAGGGAGACGGACGTCGTCGACTTCCTCGCCGGGCAGGACGTCCTCACCGTGATGCCCTCGTCGGGACCCACCGGCATCCCCACCGACTGGTGGAACTACGGAAGCGCGGGCGCGCCGGACTACGAGACGTTCCAGGTGGACGAGTTGATGGGCGTGCTGCAGCAGAGGTTCCGGGCCGGGACGAAGCGCGCCGTCGCCGGCGTGTCCACCGGCGGCTACGGTGCCCTGGCCTTCGCCGCACGGCACCCGGGCACCTTCGGCGCGGCGGCCTCGTACAGCGGGATCCTCGACACCACGGCCCTCGGCATGCCGACCGTGCTCAACGCCATCGTCGCCCGGGAGCTGCTGCTCCCGCTGACCCTGTGGGGCAGCTACCTGTTCAACCGGGACAACTGGAACCGGCACAACCCCTACGCGCAGGCACGCGCCCTCCAGGGCACCGGGCTGTACATCTCGCAGGGCAGCGGTCTGCCGGGCGGTGACTTCGGCAACCTCGAAGGTGCCCTGCTGGAAGGCACGCTCTGGGCTCAAGCCCACCGTTTCACCGCGCAGTTGGACGCCCTGGGCATCCCGGCTCAGGTGCACTTCTACAGCGGGGGAGCGCACGCCTGGCCGAACTGGCGGCAGGAGTTCAAGGCGTCCTGGCCGACGCTCGCGCAAGGCCTCGGCCTGAGCTGACCCCCGGTCCGAGCGGACCCGAGCCGATCCCCACCCAAGGAGGAACCACCATGGACGCGCTGGCGCAGGCCGTCGTCGCGGGAGCCGACCGCACGGAACTGGCACACCTCCCCACCCCCGGCCGCTACACCGCCGCCCATCTGCGCGCGGAGGACGTGGACAGTTTCGCCGGGGTGGCCGACAAGGACGTCCGCAAGTCGATCCACCTCGGTGACGTACCGATGCCCGAACTCGCCCCGAACGAGGTGCTGGTGGCCGTCATGGCGAGCGGCATCAACTACAACACCGTCTGGTCGGCGATGTTCGAGCCCATCCCGACCTTCTCCTTCCTGAAGCACTTCGGCCGCCAGGACCGGTGGGCGGCCCGGCACGACCAGCCGTTCCACGTGATCGGCTCGGACGCGTCCGGGGTCGTCGTCCGCGCGGGTTCGGGCGTGCGCAGATGGCACGTCGGCGACCATGTCGTGGTGAGCCCGGTCTATGTGGACGAGGAGGACCCGGCGACCCACGCCGACGGCATGCTCGGCAACGGCATGCTGGCGTGGGGCTTCGAGACGAACTACGGCGGACTGGCCCACTACGCCGTCGCCCGCGCCAGCCAACTCCTGCCGAAACCGGCCCACTTGACCTGGGAGGAGGCCGCCTCGAATCCGCTGTGCGCGGGCACGGCGTACCGCATGCTCGTCAGCGACCGGGGCGCCCGGATGACCCAGGGCGACGTGGTCCTGATCTGGGGAGCGGCCGGCGGGCTCGGCGCGTACGCGGTCCAACTCGTCCGCAACGGCGGCGGGATCGCGGTGGGTGTGGTCAGCAGCGAGCGCAAGGCGGAGTACGCCCGCCGCCTCGGGTGTCACGTGGTCATCAACCGGGAGGAGATCGGGCTCATGGGCGGCGAGGCGCCCGCGGACCCGTCCGTCGTCGGCAAGCGCCTCGGCAGACGGATCCGGGCCGCGACGGGGGAGGACCCGCACATCGTCTTCGAGCATGTGGGCCGGGCCACCTTCGGTGTCTCCGTCTTCGTCGTACGCCGTGGCGGCGCGGTGGTCACCTGTGGCTCCAGCACGGGTTATCAGCACGAGTTCGACAACCGCTATCTGTGGATGCGGCTCAAGCGTGTCATCGGCAGCCATGGCTCCAACCTCCATGAGCAGGCCGCCGTCCACCGTCTCCTCGGCCTCGGCCATCTGGTCCCCGCGCTCACCGAGACCTACCCCCTCACCGACACGGCGGAGGCCGCCAGACTGGTCCAGAGCAACACCCACCTGGGCAAGGTCGGCGTCCTCTCGCTGGCCCCGGCGCCCGGCCTCGGTGTCACCGACCCCGTACGCAGGGAGCTGGTCGCCCGCCCGGCGTGATCAAATCGTAGTAACCCGCGGTAATAGCTCGGGTGTGTGCAGGCCCCGTCGTTCACGGCGGGGCCTCGGCCATGAGAGGGGAAGATCCCGGCCAGCGGCCCGTGGCGTATGCACCTATTTACCCCGCCCAAGTTGGATCATGGTGGTTGGTCAACGGATTTGTCGACTCAAAGAGCCTGGTGGGAGCGTAACCAGACCTTCACGGCGAGGGGTCGGCCACGGTGATCAGGTGGAGATCAAAACCGATAAGGTTCCCTGAAGTGCGGCGAGTTGACGCAACAGCAATCGGTTGTCACTCGCTGTCCACGCATGCCTGTCACGGGGTCGACCACTCCGTGACGAGTGCAGCCCCCCGAGTTTCCCCCTGTTCGATCGTGTTGCTTTGAAGGATGCAGATGGAACTTGCCACTCCGCCACCGGCGGCGCGGGCACCGGTCCCCTGGTACGGCTGGTGGCTGCTGCCGCTGGCTTTAGGGGCCGGTACCGTCGTCGCCGCGGTCGTTGGCTCCGACCAGGTCCGAATACCCGCGATCGTCTCCGGCGTCGTCGTCACGGCCGCGAGCGCCGTCACCGTACGGCTCCTGATCCGCTCCCAGCGTCAACTGCGCAGCAGCGCGGGTGAGTTCAGAAACGCGCAGGCCGAGCACTCCCAGCAGTGGCAGCAGCACGTGGCCGGCCTCGAACGGAAACACGCCGCCGAGCGCGCCGCCCACGACACACAGCTCGCCGAACAGGCCACGGCCTACGAGACGCGGATCGCCGAGCAGAACCGGGCCTGGCAGGAACAGCTGGACCGGCAGCTCGCCGCGGTCGCCCGGCTCGCCGACGGCCTGCTGCCCGAAGCTCTGGAGCGGCTCAGAGCCGGTGACTCCATCGACGACCTGCTGCCCACGGCCGGCCAGGGCGCCGAAGTGGGCGCCGACCTGCAGGCCGCACTGCGCAAGGCCCTCAGGACCGCGCTCATGGGTGTGGAGCAGGAGCTCGACCGCTCCACCTCCGCCGAGCAGGCCGTCATCAGCATCGGCAGCCGTATCCACGTACTGACGAGCAAGCTGCGCGGCCGGCTGCACGAGATGCAGGGCGAGCACGGCAGGCTGCCGTCCGTCGCCCAGGGACTGATGGAGCTGGACCAGGAGCTCGGCCCCGCCGACTCCCTGGCGGCGAGCATCGGCGTACTCGGCGGCACCGACCGGCCCGGCCGCCAGTGGCAGGAGCCGCAGCGGCTGCTCAGCGTGGTGCGCGGCGGCATCGGCCGGATCAGGGACTTCGACCGCGTCCAGGTGCAGTACCTGCCCGAACTCGGCGTCGACGGCGGTCTGGTGGACCACCTCACGCTGATCTTCGCCCATCTGCTGGACAACGCGGCGCGCTACTCGCCGCCCACCGAGCCCGTGATCGTCTCGGGCAAGGAGGTCCCGAACGGCGTCGGCGTCGAGATCCAGGACTCCGGCAAGGGCCTGAGCGAGGAGAAGAAGCAGGAGGCTCTCCAGGCGCTCGAAGGCGTGGCACCCGGCCCCGGTATCGGCGGCGTGTCCGAGGACGCGCACCTCGGTCTGCGGGTGGTGGGAGTGCTGGCCCGCCGGTACGGCATCAGGGTCACCTTCGCCGACTCGCCCTGGCTCGGTACGTCGGTGGTCATCGTGGTACCCCACAAGTACTTCAGCCCGCTGCCCGCCGCCGTCATCGCGCCCGCCCCGGCCGCCCAGGTCACGGCCGCGCCGGACACCGAGGCCGCCGGGAGCGACACGGCGGACCCGGCCGCGGAACCGGAGGAGACCGGGGACACCACGCCCGGCGGTCTGCCCAGGCGCCGCAGGCGAACCGAGTCCGAGCCGCCGAAGGCGGCCGTGCAGGAGGACGACTCCGTCACCACCGCCTCGCACGCGGTACCGCCGGACGCGTCCTTCACCGGCCTGGCCGCCTTCGCCACGGCGGGGCGTGAGCCGATGGCCGAGCGTGAGCCGGCCTCCGGCGCCGAGTCCACAGAGCACCGCACGGAAGAGAGCGACTAGTCCTCATGACGCAACAGGGAACCGACGTGAGCTGGGCGCTCCGCGATCTGGTCGAGAGCATCAAGGAGATCCGCTTCGCCCTTGTCGCCTCCAGCGACGGAAAGGCCATCACCTCCTACGGGGCCGACGACCCCGACGACGTGGACCGCTTCGCCGCCGTGGTGGCGGGACTGCAGGCGCTGGCCCAGCCGGTGGCCGAGCAGTTCCCCAAGTACGCCGGGCAGCTGCGCCTCGCGATGATCGAGGTCGACGGCGGCCACCTCTTCGTGGTGCGCGCGGGCGTGGAGACCTACCTCGGCGTCCTGGCCAGGGAAGGGCTCGACCAGGGCCTCCTCGGCCACCAGATGAGGGACCTGGCCCGCAGGATGGGTGAACTCCTCGGCACCACTGCGCGAGTGGAGGAGCACTCTGGATGAGTGGTCCCAGTGGACCCGCGGACCCGTCCGGTCTTGAGCGCTACTACGTCCTCACGGGCGGTCGCAGCGGACCGGGCGGTTCGGCGTCGAGCCTAGACGTGGCGACCCTCATCACCTCCCGTGGGGCGGCCGGTCCCGGCCTGCAGCACGAACACGAGGAGATCCTCCGGCGCTGCCGTGATCCGTTGTCGGTGGCCGAACTCGGCGCCCACCTCGGACTGCCCTTCAACATTCTCGCGGTGCTCTTGGCCGATCTGCTGGACGCAGGCCGCGTTGAGGCCCGTGATCCCATCCCGGCGTCGGGCGCCGGTCGCGGGCCCGACCTCGCGCTCCTTGAGGAGGTACTCAGTGGACTTCAAAGGCTTTGACCATCCCGACCGCGACCCGGCCGACGGCGCGGCCGGTGCCCGCTCGGTGAAGGTGATGATCGCCGGCGGATTCGGTACCGGAAAGACCACCATGGTCCGGTCCGTCAGCGACATCAAGCCGCTCACCACCGAGGAGACGCTGACCCAGGCCAGCGCCGACGTCGACAACCTGATCGGGGTGGCGGACAAGCAGGAGACCACGGTCAGCCTGGACTTCGGCAAGATCGGCCTCAACGACCAGCTGATGCTGTACCTGTTCGGCACCCCCGGGCAGGAACGGTTCTGGTTCCTGTGGAACGGCCTCTTCAAGGGCGCGCTCGGAGCCGTGGTCCTGGTCGACACCCGCAGGCTGGCCTCCAGCTTCCGGGCCATCGAGGAGATGGAGCGGCAGAACGTCCCGTTCGTGATCGCCCTGAACGTGTTCCCGGACTCCAAGGACCACCCGGTCGAGGAGATCCGGGACGCCCTGGACATCTCCCCGGACATCCCGGTGGTGGCCTGCGACGCGCGCGACCGGGCCTCCAGCCGTGATGTGCTCATCGCGCTGATACGGCACCTCAAGGACCGCTCCGCAGTCGCACTGGAGTCGCGATGACCGACCAGCCCTTGAACGACGGCCCCGACGCCCCGCGCGGCTGCCCGGTCGCGCACGGCGGGGGAGGGGACCCCACCCGGCTCTACGGGCCCGAGGCGGCCGTCGACCCGATCGGCATCTACGGGCGGTTGCGCAAGGAGCACGGGCCCGTCGCGCCGGTCCTGCTGGAGGGCGACGTGCCCGCCTGGCTGGTGCTCGGCTACCGGGAGAACCGGCGGGTGCTCGACAACCCCCGCCAGTTCAGCCGGGATTCGCGGATCTGGCGGGACTGGAAGGAGGGCCGCGTCGAGAGCGCGTCCCCGCTGATGCAGATGGTGGGCTGGCGGCCCGACTGCGTCTCGCAGGACGGTGAGCCGCATCGCAGGCTGCGCAGCGCCGTCACCGACAATCTGCAGGCCGTCTCGGGCCGCGGCATCCGCCGGCACGTCACGCACTTCGCGAACAAGCAGATCGACGCGTTCGCCGAGGCCGGCAGCGCCGACCTGGTGTCCGAGTACGCCGAGTACCTGCCGATGCTCGTACTGACCAGGGTGTTCGGGCTCGCGGAGAGCGAGGGGCGGCGGCTCGCCGAGTCGTCCGCGCAGGTCATCAAGGGGGGTGCGGAAGCCCTCGCCCACAACGACCGCATCATGCAGATCCTCGGCGAACTCACCGAGCGCAAGCGGGTGGAGCCCGGGTCCGACTTCACCACCGGGCTGCTGGAGCACCACGCAGACCTCGACGAGGACGAGATCGTCAACCATCTGCGGCTGGTGCTGATCACCGCGCACACCACGACCAGCAACCTGCTGGCCCGGGTGCTGCAACTGGTCCTCACCGACGCGGGGCGGCTCTCCGGCCTGGTCAGCGGGCAGTTGAACATCTCCGCCGTCGTGGAGGAGGTCATGTGGAACACTCCGCCGCTGGCCGTCCTGCCGGGGCGGTTCGCGACCGCGGACATGGAGCTCGGCGGGCACCGGCTCCAGGAGGGCGACCTGCTGGTGCTCGGGCTGACCGCCGGCAACATCGATCCGGAGATCCGGCCCGACGTGGGTGTCTCCGTGCACGGCAATCAGTCGCATCTGGCGTTCAGCGGGGGGCCGCACGAGTGCCCCGGGCAGAACATCGGGCAGGCGATCATCGAGACCGCCGTCGATGTGCTGCTGCACCGGTTGCCGGGGTTGCGGCTCGCGGTCGCTCCGGAGGAGCTCACGGCTACCGCGTCCACGTGGGAGGCGCGGTTGGACCGGTTGCCGGTTCAGTTCGCCGCCTGAGCCCGTAGCCCCGTAGCCCGCAGGCCCGTTTGCCCGTTCGCCGGGCGGCGGGCCTTCGGCCTGTTCCGGGTCGTGTGTCGTCCGCGGGTGCGTGGGGGCCGGGCGCGCAGTTCCCCGCGCCCCTGAAGGGCGGCCCCTCTTCAGCGGTGCTGAAGAGGGGCCAGGAAATCGTTGTCAGACTGCCAGGAGGTCGTCCAGGGAGCCCTTGCCCGCCAGTTCCGCCTGGGAGGCGGGGGTTTCCTTGTCGGCGGCGTAGCGGCCCGAGGTCAGCGCCCATTCGTAGTTGCCGTTGATCCAGTGCTGGATCGCCTCGACGCCCATCCGGACCCTGTCGCGCTCCTGCTCGTTCAGGCCGAGCTCGTCGCACATCTTCGGTACCTGCGACTCCAGTTCGAGGTACTCGGCCAGGCACTCCGAGGTCATCCGGTACGCCTCGTCGGCGGCCTCCTGCCAGTCGCAGCGGCGCTCCCGGTGCAGGACGGCTATCAGGTTGTGCCCGTCCCCCCGGCGTTTCTCGCGCTCGAAGGAGTGGATGTCGTTCATGAAGCCGATGGTGTCGGCGGCGAGGTCCCGCATCCTCTCCATCAGCGGATGCGCCGCCGCCTCGGCGGGCACCTCGAAGCCGCGGCTGCGCTCCCCGGCGTCGATGCTGTGGTGGATGCCCACCGTACGGCGACGGAACGCCGCGTACTCCTGAAGGTCGAGCGTGCCGGTCAGGCCGCGTGAGGCGAGGTCGACCTCCTCGGTGTGCGCCACCAGGAAACGGCCCCAGGAGGCCGCGAAGCGCGTACGCCATGTCAGAGACATGCCATCCGAAAGACGGGCCCAGACCTCGGCCCAGGCGACCGTGATGGGGCAGACCACCCGAGGGGTGATGCCCGCGGGCCGCAGCGGGGTGACGATGAGTTCCCGCGCCACCTCCGCTATGCGGTCGGCACGGTCGGGCCTGCCCGAGTCGAACTGGTCGTCGAAGAGGAAGGCCAGCGAGAACCAGTTCATCAGGACGACCATGTCGTCGGCGGAGGCGTGGGGGTAGGTGCGGGCGGCGGCCTGGGGCAGATCCCAGGACCGGTACTCCTCGAAGCCGGCGTTGCTGCGCACCAGGCCCTTGTCCCACACCCAGCGCAGATGGCGGGACTGGGCGTGGTCGAGATGTGCGCTGACCG
Organism: Streptomyces sp. NPDC127119; assembly: GCF_042677425.1. Taxonomy (NCBI): domain Bacteria; kingdom Bacillati; phylum Actinomycetota; class Actinomycetes; order Kitasatosporales; family Streptomycetaceae; genus Streptomyces; species Streptomyces sp. NPDC127119. The sequence continues at coordinate 9,140 of NZ_JBHXTO010000033.1, forward strand.
GGGTGGCGAAGGGGAGGTCGAACCTGACGTCCTGCGGCATTCGCGTCCTTCCTTGAGGCGAGTTCGCAGGGCCCCCACTCCTGCGCGCGGGCGTGCCGAAGTGACGCCCGCTGACTCGAACTGCGCTTCCTGAGACGAAAGTTGACTCGATTTGCGCTACGAGGCTGCCCTGATCGTAAATGATCTATGCCGCGACCTGTTGCCCGGGCTGTATGCCACACGACGGGGTACCCGGTCGACGAGCAGTGGGCGGAGGGCCGTTCGCGCTCGACCGGTCTTCGGAGGAGATATGGCACTGGTAGTGGCAGGGTTCGTGGTTCTGGACTGTTCCGAGCCCGAGAAACTCGCCGCGTTCTACAAGGAGTTCCTCGACGGCGAGGAGACCGACGCGACGGCGAACCGGGTGGAGATCCAGGGGGCCGACGGCATGCGGATGGCGTTCCGGCGGGACGTGAACGCGACCCCGCCCAGCTGGCCGCGCCCCGAGAACTCGCTCCAGGCACACCTGGACTTCCACGTCGACGACCTCGACGCGGCCGAGCGCAAGGTCATCAGTCTGGGCGGGCGTGCGCTGGAGGCCAAGGACGGGGGCGGCCCGTACGAGGAGCGGGGTTACGCCGACCCGTCGGGCCACTCGTTCACCCTGCGCCTGGGAGCGGCGACCGCACCCAAGCAGGGCTGAGCGCAAGCAGGACCGGGTCCGGACAACGCTGAGCCCCCCAAGCAGGGCCGGGTCGTTCAGGCGCGGTGCGCGCGCAGGGCCGCCAGGGCGCGGTCCGCGTGCGCGCTCATCCGGAGTTCGCTGCGCACCACTTCGAGGATCTTCCGGTCCTCGGCGATGACGAAGGTGACCCGCTTGGTGGGCGCCAGCGAGAAACCGCGCTTCACCCCGAACAGCTCGCGGACCCTGCCGTCCGGGTCGGACAGCAGCGGATACCCGAGGGTGTGCTTCTCGGTGAACTCCTGCTGGCGCTCGACCGTGTCACCGCTGATGCCCACCGGCCGCGCCCCGGCGGCCGTGAACTCGGCGGCCAGATCGCGGAAGTGGCACGCCTCGGCGGTGCAGCCCGAGGAGAGCGCCGCCGGATAGAAGAAGAGCACGACAGGGCCTTCGCCCAGCAGCTCCGAGAGCTGCCGGGGTGTGCCGGTCTCATCCGGGAGGGTGAAGTCCTCGACGGTGTCGCCCACCGCTGCCTGGTTCGTCACGACTGGCTCCCTGACTGTCGGCCACCTGTAGGAAGGCCAACCGTACTGGACGGTACGGGAGGTCAGTCGCGGCCCCCCTTGTCGTCGCCGGGCCACACTCCGGTGGAGCGCTCGATGGCCTTCGCGCCGGTGCGGTCCGCCGCGCTGCGGACGACCGCGAAGATCGCGCCCTGGACGGCCGCCGCGAACAGCACCTCGCCCCAGCCGCGGTCCTTGTCCAGCGCGTCGGGCGCGTCGTCCTCGTGGCGGATCATCTTCCAGACCTTCTGGAACGCCAGTCCGGCGAGGGTTCCGCTCGTCCAGCCGAGCAGGAACCCGACGGGCTTGTAGACGACGGGCAGGCTCTTCTTCTTCTTCGACACCTGGCTCTCCTTCGGTGGCTGTTGTCCGGGACATCAGGCGAGTGTCCAGTTCAGCGGCGAATACGCGGCCCCGCTCCTCTCAGGGCCGGCCCGCCGCCGGCACCTCTTCGCCCTCGCGCACGGGACCCGGCGGACTCCCGTCCCCGAAGGGGCGCCCGCCCAGCTCCTCGCGCCCGTGCGAGGTCAGCCAGCCGGAGAGGTCGGGGCCGAGCGGCACGATGCGGGTCGGGTTGATGCCCTCGTGGACCTGGTAGTAGTGCCGCTTGATGTGGTCGAAGTCGACGGTGTCCCCGAACCCGGGCGTCTGGTAGAGGTCACGGGCGTACGCCCACAGCACCGGATCCTCCGTCAGCTTGTGGCGGTTGCACTTGAAGTGGCCGTGGTAGACGGCGTCGAAGCGGACCAGGGTCGTGAACAGCCGGATGTCCGCCTCGGTGATCGTGTCCCCGACCAGGTACCGCCGCTCCGCGAGGCGCCCCGACAGCAGCTCCAGCCGGTGGAACACACCCTCGTGGGCAGCCGCGTACTCCTCCTGGCCGGTCGCGAACCCGGCCCGGTACACCCCGTTGTTGACGTCCTCGTACACCTCCTCCACGACCTCGTCGATCTCGTCGCGGAGCCCTTCCGGATAGAGGTCCGGCGCCCCCTCGCGGTGCAGGTCCCGCCACTCGGTGGCGAGGTCCAGGGTGAGCTGCTGGTAGTCGTTGGTCACCAGCCGCCCGCTCTCCACGTCCACCAGGGCGGGCACGCTGACGCCGCCCGGGGCGCCCGGTTCCCGCGCCTCGTACGCCTCGGCGAGGTAGCGGATGCCCAGCACCGGGTCGCGGCCCCCGGGGTCCAGCGTGAAGCGCCAGCTGCGGTCGTCCTGGATCGGGTCGGTGACCGCCATCGGCAGGGCCTCCTCAAGCCCCAGCAGCCGCCGCGAGATCACCGCGCGGCTCGCCCAGGGGCAGGCCAGGCTCACGACCAGCCGGTAGCGCCCGGCCGCGACCGGCCAGCCGTCGCGTCCGTCGGCCGTCACCCGGTCCGCGAAATGGCTCTTCGACCGCTTGAAGGATTTCTTTCCGAGCGCGCTGTTGCCCCCGCCGGTGCCCTTGGTGTCGCCCATGAAACGTCTCCCTTTCGTACGTCGGCCTCCGTACGACTTCCCCGAAAACCGCCGTCACCTCGTGTGAGGCAGGGCGAGTGGGGCATTCGGCGGAGGTGAACCGTAAGCCTTCCTCCCCTTCGGACCGCCGTACCCGTGTCACCGTGCTGGTGGCACTGGCCGCCAACCTCGTGATCGCCGTGGCCAAGGCCGTGGGCGGCCTGCTCGCCGGATCGCCCGCCCTGCTGTCCGAGGCCGCGCACTCGGTGGCCGACAGCCTGAACGAGGTCTTCCTCCTGGCCGCCCTGCGCCGCAGCAGGCGGCCCGCCGACAACCGTCACCCGTTCGGCTACGGAAAGGAACGCTTCTTCTGGTCACTGCTGGCCGCCGTGGGCATTTTCCTGATGGGCGGCTGCTTCTCGTTCTTCCAGGGCTTCGAGGCCCTGGGCAGCGAGACCTCGGAGTCCCGCAGCGGATATGTCGCGGGGCTCGCGGTGCTGGTCGTGGCGCTCTTCGCCGAGGGAGGGTCCCTGCTGCGCGCGGTCCGCCAGGTGCAGAAACAGGGCGGCTTCTCCTCCGAGATCCGTGACCCGGCGCTGCGTACCGTCATCGCCGAGGACGGCACCGCCGTACTGGGCGTGCTCCTCGCGATCGCCGGCATGGCCCTGCACATGGTCACCGGCCAGGTCGTCTACGAGGCCTCGGCCTCCATCGCCATCGGCTGCCTCCTGGTCTACGTGGCGTACCGGCTGGGCCGTGACGCGCGCGACCAGCTGATCGGGCAGGCCACGGACGAGGAGTCGAGCAACCGCATCCGTGCCCTGCTGGAGGCGCAGCCCGAGATCGACTCCGTGGAGTCCCTGCTGACCATGCAGCTCGGCCCCGACTCGACCCTGGTGGCCGCCCGCGTCGACCTGACGCCCGGTCTCGACAGCGAGGAGGTCGAACTCGTCGCCGTACGCATCAAGGCGTCCGTCCGTAATCTGGTCCCGCAGGTCGACCAGATCTTCCTCGACGTGACCGACGCCCGGCTGGCACGCCGCGCGGCCGCACACGAAAATGGCCCCGCCGCGACGGGGGAGCGCGGCGGGACCTGAACATCGGGTGCCCGACGTTCACCTGTTCATGCACACCTTTTTCGGGCCGGTCAGTGACCGGCGGCCGGCTCCAGGACGAAGACCGGGATCTCGCGGTCGGTCTTCTTCTGGTAGTCGGCGTAGTCCGGGAAGGCGGCGACCGCCCGCTCCCACCACCGGGCCTTCTCCTCGCCGGTCACCTCTCGCGCGGTCAATGTCCTGGCGGGTCGGGCCGTCCTGCAGCTCCACATGGGGGTCGCCGACCACGTTGTGGTACCAGACGGGGTGCTTGGGCGCGCCGCCCAGCGAGGCGACGGCCGCGTAACTGCCCTCGTGCTCGACCCGCATGAGCGGCGTCTTGCGGATCTTCCCGCTCTTCGCGCCCCGGGTGGTCAGCACGATCACGGGGAGGCCCGTCTCCCGCAACGTCGTTCCCTCGGTACCGCCGGAGCGCTCGTACAGCTCCACCTGATCGCGCACCCACTGGGTGGGACTGGGCTCGTACTCACCCTCAAGAGGCATGTCATCCATCCCATCGATCGTCGTCGTGTACGGCTCGTGCAGGTTCGTGCCGACTGTCGCCGGCTCCCGCCGACTCGGATTCCAACACGCTCGCCTCGCTCTTTTCATCCCGCACGAGCCGTTTCACCCTCCCACCTGCCCGAGTACGCCCGTACGAGTCATCCCTGGGCCGTGTCCGATCTAGAACGGGAAGTGCGCCTGCTGCGTGGCCAGGGTCACCCAGCGGGTGTTGCTGAACGCCTCGATGCCCCAGCGTCCGCCGAAGCGCCCGTACCCGCTGCCCTTGAACCCGCCGAAGGGGGCGTTCGGTTCGTCGGCGACCGACTGGTCGTTGACATGCACGATGCCGGTACGGATGCGGCGGGCGACCCTGAGCCCATGGGTGCCGTTCTCGGTGATGATCCCGCAGGTCAGCCCGTGCTCCGTGGAGTTGGCGAAGGAGACGGCCTCGTCGTCCGTGGCGAACGTGCTGATCACGGCGAGCGGACCGAAGGCCTCCCCGCGGTACAGCTCGGCCTCCTCGGGCAGGTCGGTCAGGACGGTCGCCGGATGCACGGCTCCCTCGGGGGCGGCACCCCCGGTGAGGACGGTCGCGCCCTTGGCGACGGCGTCCGCCACGAGCGCCGCGACCCGGCCTGCGGCGTCCCGGGTGACGAGCGGGCCGACGACGGTGTGCGGGTCGGCCGGGTCGCCGGACGCGAGCGACTCGGTCTTCGCGGTGAACCTGGCCGTGAACTCCTCGGCCAGGCTCTCGTGCACGAGGATCCGGTCGGCGGACATGCAGATCTGACCGGAGTTCATGAAGACCGAGAACACGGCCGCGTCGACCGCGTAGTCGACATCGGCGTCGTCCAGCACGATCACCGAGTTCTTGCCGCCGAGTTCGAGGACCGCGGGCTTCAGATGCCGGGCCGCGTGCACCCCGATGATCCGGCCGACGTTCGTGGAGCCGGTGAAGTTGACGGCCCGTACGCGCTCGTCGGCGACCAGGGCCTCGGCGACGACGGCCGCGTCCTCGGGGGCGTTCGTGATCACGTTCAGTACGCCGTCGGGCAGGCCCGCCTCGCGCAGGATGTCCGCGATGAACAGACCGCAGGCGATCGGCGCGTCCTCGCTGGGCTTCATCACCACGGTGTTGCCCGCGGCGAGCGGCGCGGCGACGGCCCGCACCCCGAGGATGACCGGGGCGTTCCACGGCGAGAAGGCGGCCACGACACCGACGGGTTCACGGATCGCGAGCCCCAGGGCGCCTTCCTCCTGGGCGCTCAGGACCTCGCCGCGCGGGGCGGTCACCGCGGCGGCGGCCTCGCGGAGGATGTTCGCGGCGAGACCGACGTTGAACATGGCCCAGGGCCGGGTGCCGCCCACCTCGCCCGCCATGATCCGTACGGCGTCCTCGGTGCGGGCCTCCAGGAGGTCGGCCGCGGCGAGGAAGATCTTGCGCCGCTGCGCCGGACCGAGCGCGGCCCACCCCTCGAACGCGGCGTCGGCGGCGTCCACGGCCCGGGTGACGTCCTCGACGCCGGCCGCGGCGACCGTGGCGTACAGCTGTGAGCTGTAGGGATTCACGTCCTCGGCGGTGCGGCCGGAGACCGCGGGCTGGTCCTTGCCGCCGATCAGCAGGTCACGATGGAGGGTCATGCGCGGCTCTTCCCGTCGGGCGACGCGCGCGACGCGCTCCGCGACGGAACGCCCGCGTTCGTCTGGTGAACAATCGTCCATTGAATCTTCAATGGGAGTCTGCAACCCGGCGGGGTGTCAGTCAATGGCCGGCCGGCACGCCGTTCGGGTCGCACGAGCGGTCGGACGAGCGGTCGGACGAGCCGTACGAGTCGATCAGTGCGCGGGCCGCCCGCCCGGCCCGGGCGGCGGGTTCCGCGCTCCGCTCCACGGCGGCGGTGACCATCGCGCCCTCCGCCAGCAGCTGCAGCTGACCGGCCAGCTCGGCGGGTAGTCCCGCGTCGTCCACGAGACGGCCCAGATACTCCCCGAAGGCCCGTTTGTGAGCGCGGACCCGCTCGGCCACCGGTTCCGACACGGCGCCCAGCTCCCCGTACGAGTTGATCCAGGCGCAGCCGCGGAAGTCGGGCTCGCGGAACCACCGGCCCAGCCAGTCGAAGACCGCGAGGACGCGCTGCCGTGCGTCCGCGTGACCGGTCTCGTTGTTGTCCTCGTGGCGGTCCACGTACGCGGCGAGCCGCCCTCGCCAGCGGAGGTCACGCCGCTCCAGATAGGCCACCACCAGCTGCTCCTTGGCCGGGAACAGCTGGTAGAGCCGCTTGAGGGAGACCCCGGAGGCGCCACGGATGTCGTCCATGCCGACGGACTGTATGCCGCGCCCGTAGAACAGGGTCTCCGCCGCGTCCAGGGCCTGTTCCCTGGCGACCGCGCTCTCCATGTACCGGCTCACTCCTTGGTGTCCTGGTGGCCCGTCTTGACGTGAGAACCACCGTTCTCTACGTTAGCAGCGACCGCGGAGAACGTACGTTCTCCAGCCTGTGCCGGCCCACCGGCGAGCTCACTCCGAGGGGACCCCGTATGACCGACGCCGACCGCCCGCCCCTGCCGCCCTTCACCCGCGAGACCGCCGCACGGAAGGTCCAGGCGGCCGAGGACGCCTGGAACACCCGCGATCCGCTGAAGGTCTCCCTCGCGTACTCGCAGGACTCGGTCTGGCGCAACCGCGACACCTTCGTCACCGGCCGCGCCCAGATCGTGGAACTGCTCACCGCGAAGTGGCGGCGCGAGGAGGAGTACGCCCTGCGCAAGGACCTCTGGGCCTTCGACGGCAACCGCATCGCGGTCCGCTTCCAGTACGAGTGCCGTGACGCCGACGGGCAGTGGTGGCGTTCGTACGGCAACGAACTGTGGGAGTTCGACGAGCACGGCCTGATGACCCGGCGCGAGGCCAGCATCAACGACGTACCGATCGAGGAGAAGGAGCGCCGCATCCTCGGCCCGCGGCCGGACGCGGAGCGCGGGGGAGCGGGGGGATCGGGGAAGCGCGGGGAATCGTTCCCGGTTCAGTAGGGTTCCCGGGTGACTGAACAGGCCCGGAAACCCTTCCTGTACGTCGTCGTCTGCGCGGCCGGAGTCGCCGACGGCATCGGCGAGTTGATCTCCCTGGCGCAGGAGCGGAACTGGGAGGTCGGCGTGATCGCGACCCCGGTGGCGACGGGCTTCTTCGACGTCCCGGCGGTCGAGACGCGGACGGGCCGGCCGGTCAGATCCGCCTGGCGTTCGCCCGGCGATCCGCGCCCGTTCCCCGACCCGGACGCCGTCACCGTGGCGCCCGCGACCTTCAACACCGTCAACAAATGGGCGGCCGGCATCTCCGACACGCTCGCCCTCGGCACGCTCTGCGAGGCGTACGGGATGGGGGTGCCGATCTCCGTACTGCCCTGTGTGAGCGAGGCGTTGACCGCCCACCCCGCCTATCGGGACAGCCTGAAGAGGCTGCGCGGGATGGGGGTCCGGTTCGGGGAGCACGCCTTCGGCGGACCCGAACAGCGCGGGTTCCACTGGGAGCAGGCGCTGGATCTGCTGGAGCGCTGACCCGCGGTGGGCGTCGGGTACCCGTCCGGTACCGGGCTACGGTCAGCCGATCAGCCCGTCTCGCGGACGTAGTCGTCGCTGTCGGGTGTCGACACCTGTAGGTCACGGCGGACGATGCTCAGCCGGTCGCCGAAGCCTGCCAGGGCCTTCTTCATGCCCTTGTCGGTGTACTCCACGACGACGACCTTGTCGTCGAAGGCGTCCGCGTACGCACCGCACTCGTCGTACGCGCCGCACTCCTCCACCACGGCGAAGTCGAGCCCGGCGTCGGAGCGTCGGTCCGCCAGTTCCACGGTGTTCTTCTGGGCGATGGCCAGCCCCTGCGCGTGGGCGCGTTGCGAGAGCAGCTTGATGAAGGACACCGCGTCGTCCGCGTTCAGCAGGCCGTCGGAGCGGGTGTAGCTGTCGTAGTTGTCCGGCTCGACCGCGTCGAAGCCCTTGTCCGCGCAGCCGTCGATCCACCGGTCGACCCGGGCCGCGACGCGCTTGCGCTTGGCGGGTGTGCCGATGTCGAGCAGCGCCTCGTCCCAGTCGGCGTCGATGACGACCTCGCCCTTCTTGTCCCGCAGCAGCAGGTCGTCGGGCCAGTCGTCCAGCTCGTCGGGCTGGGCTTGGAAGGCGTTGACGTAACAGATGTTGTAGAGGCCGCGCGCGGGCTTGGCGCCGCGGTCGCGCGCGACGATCTCGACGCCGGACGGCGGGGTGTAGGCGCCGCCGATCTGGTAGTCGAAACCGTCGGGTACGGGGGGTAGCCGGACGGGTCCGGAACTCGACTCCGTGCTGTCTGCGCTGCCTGTGCTGTTCGGGCTGCCCGTGGTGTCGGCGGGGTCCTTGGCGTCCCCGTCGGACGAGCAGGAGGCCAGGGCCGCGAGGGCGACCAGGGCGGTGGCGGCCCTGAGAAATCCCGTGCGGGGGCCACGCTTGGCGGGCATGTCCGCTCCATCGATCGCGAGTGCGGCCCCGCCTCGGACTCCGTGACGGTCCTGGCGACTTTGGCCGGACTGCGGAGCTTGTCCACCGGCTGGGCGCACCTCTGGGTGCCGGGTTGTGGGGCTCGGCACGTTTGGATCAAAGCGTGTGGGGGGTTTGTGCGTCAAATTCGGGCGGGTTTGGGCCCCGGGCCGCGGTGGGCTTGTCGGGTGCGGGTCGGTGGGGGCTGGTCGCGCAGTTCCCCGCGCCCCTGGGTGGGTGGGAGTGGTGCACGGGGGCCGGGTGCGGGTTCGTGGGGGTGCTGTGAGTCGTGGGGTAGCCGGTGTCATGGGGAATGGGTTCGTGCGGGATAATCGTGCATATCGTGTGACGGTCGGGCATTTCTTCCGGAGTGGCGAGGTCACGACAACTGCGGAAGGAGACGCGTGAAGCACGCGGCGGGGACGGACGACGGTGCCTGGATCGTCGGCAGGGACCGTGAACTGACCCTGCTGACCGCGCTCGTGAAGGGGTTGTCCTCGGCGGAGCCGGCGACGGACCTGCCCGGAACCGGTGTGCTGGTGGTCACCGGCGGTCCGGGCTCGGGCAAGAGTGTCCTCCTGGACGAGGCCTGCCGGACCGCCCGCGCAATCGGCGTACGGGTGCTGCGCTGCACGGGCTGCGAGGTCGAGTCGGGGCTGCCCTTCGCCGGACTCCACCAGTTGCTGCGCCCGGTGCTGGACCTCGCTCAGGAACTTCCCGCCCGTCAACGGACCGCCCTGCTCGGCGTGTTCGGCCTGGCCGAGGACGCGGAGCCGGACAGCGCCCAGAATCCGCTGCTCACCTCCCTCGGCGCGCTCACCCTCCTCTCCGACCTCGCGGCACGCGGCCCGGTGCTGCTGGTGGTGGACGACGCCCACTGGCTCGACGTGGGCACGCTCGACACGCTGGCCTTCGTGGCCCGGCGCCTGGAGGGCGAGCCCGTCGCGATGCTGGTGGCGGCCCGCGACCAGTCCGTACCGGCGCAGTTCGCCCGGGAGTTCCCGCTGCTGAGCGTCGACCCGCTGGACGCCGCGTCGGCCGGACGCCTCCTCGACCTCCAGCCGGAGGCCCCCGCGGGCCGGGCCCGTTCCCGCATCCTCGACGAGGCCGCCGGGGTGCCCCTGGCGCTGGTCGAGCTGGCCAGGGCCGTGGCCCGCGACCCGCGTGCCGCCCGGGACTCGCTGCCCCTCACCGACCGGCTGGAGGCGATCTTCGCCCAGGACCTGCCCGCCCTGCCGCCCGCCACCCGGCAGCTGCTCCTGCTGGCCGCCGCCGCGGAGACCGCCGAACTGCCCCTCATCCTGTCGGCCGCGGCCCCCGACACGACCCCCGCCGACTGGCACCCCGCCGAGCGGGCCGGACTGATCCGCATCGACGACGGCCGTCTCCGTTTCCGGCATCCGCTGATCCGCTCGGCCGTCTACCAGTCGGCGACCTACGCACAACGGCACGCGGCCCATCTGTCCCTCGCCGAGGTCTTCACCGGCGACCCGGACCGCCGCGCCTGGCACCGCGCCGCCGCCGTCGAGGGCGTGGACGAGGGCGTCGCCGAGGAACTGGAGGCCGGCGCGGGCCGGGCGCAGCGCCGTGGCGGGTACGCGTCCGCCGCCACCGCGCTGGAACGCGCGGCCCAGCTCAGCCCCGACCCCGCCGACCGGGCCCGCCGCCTGGTCCGCGCCGCGACCATGGCGATGTACGCGGGGCACCCCCGCTGGGTCGCCGAGATCACCGGTCGGGTCACCGCGCTCACCGAGGACCCCGCCGTGCTCGCCGAGGCCTCGCTGCGCGCGGGCTGGGCGCTCGCGGTCACCACCCAGTTCGAGGGCTCGCTCGGCTATCTGCTGCCGCTCGCGGACGCCGCCACCGAGGAGAACCCGGTGCTCGCGCTGGACGCCCTGGCGACGGCCACCACACCGGCGTACAACTCGGGGGAGTCCGCGCACCGCGAGAAGATCGTGCGCATCGCCGAACGCGTCCCCGTGCAGGAGGACGACAGCGACCGCCTGTGGATCCTGGCGGGCACGGACCCCCTGCGCCACCGGACCCAGGCCCTCGCCCTGCTCCACGCAGACCGCGACCGTACCGACCGGGACGGCACCGGCCGGGACTGTCCGTCGGCCGACGAGGAGAGCGGTCCCGTACGGGACCGGCCCCTCTCCCAGCTGATCACCTGGGGCGCGGCGGCCTGGGTGCTCGACGAGACCGGCGAGGCCGTACGGCTCCTGGGCGCCGCGCTGGAACACCTGCGGCGGTCGCCGACCGCCGGAGCCAACGCCACCGTGGCCCAGGCCCTCGCGCTCGCCCAGTACGAGAGCGGCGCGTGGACGGCGGCCCGTACCTCCCTCGACGAGGCGTACCGCACGGCGGCCGAGGGCGGTCTGGAGAACGTGGTCGCGGGCTCGCCGATCCTCGGTGCCACCCTGCTCGCCCTGCGCGGCGACGCGGACGCGGCGCGCACCGCGGTCCGCCGTGCCGTCCACGGCGTGGACCTGCCCACCTGCCGCAGTCTGCAGGTACGGGCCCACTACGCGCTGGGCGCGGCGGCACAGGCGGAGGGCGACCACGCGACGGCGTACGACCGGTTCCGCGCCGTCTTCACCCAGGACGGCGAACCCCTGCACTTCCACGCCTCCGACTACCACCTCGCCGACCTCGCGGCCGTCGCCGTGCGCACCGGGCGGGCCGAGGAGGCACGGGCGGTCCTCGACGCGGCCGGACGGCGGCACGCCGAGGGTGAGGTGTCCCCGCGCCTCGCCGCCCTGGTGGACCGCGCGCACGCCCTGCTGGCCGAACCGGACGACGCCGAACGGCACTTCCAGCGGTCGCTCGCCCGTCCGACGGGCGACCGGTGGCCCTTCGAGCGCGCGCGGACCCTGCTCGACTACGCGGAATGGCTGCGCCGCCGCCGACGCGCCACCGAGGCACGGCCCCTGCTCTCCGCCGCCCTTGAGGTCTTCGAGAACCTCGGCACCCGGCCGTGGACGGAACGCACCCTGGCGGAACTGCGGGCGGCGGGCGTCCACGCCACCGCCACCCCCGGTCAGGAGACGGACCTGTCCGAACTCACCCCGCAGCAACTGCAGATCGCCCGGCTCGCCGCGGCGGGCCTGACCAACCGCGAGATCGGCGAACGCATCTTCCTGTCACCCCGTACGGTCGGCTTCCACCTCTACCGGATCTTCCCCAAGCTGGGCGTCACGGCCCGCGCCCAGTTGCGCGACGTCCTGCCCGACGCGCTGCGTGAGGTTCCAGAGGCCTGAGCGCGGGTAGCGACCGGCCGTGCTGCCGCACCGGCGGCGCCGGGCTACCGTGCGTACGGAGGCCAGGAGAACCGTGACGGATGCAAGGAGAGCCGTGAGCACCCCGCACAAGCCGCTCGTGATCCTGCGCCCCGACCCCCACCCCGTCGAACGCATCTTCAGACCGGACACCCTGGACCGGCTCCACGACCGCTTCACCGCCGTCGAGCCCGACAGCGAGGACGCCTTCGACCGGGCGCTGCCGGACGCCTTCGCCGTCGTCGGCCAGCCCGACCTGCCCGCCGAACGCCTCGCTCGCGCGGGCGAGTTGAGGGCCCTGCTCAACATCGAGGGCAACTTCTTCCCGAACGTCGACTACGACGGGTGCTTCCGCCGCGGCATCCACGTCCTGGGCTGCGGACCCGCCTACGCCCAGGCCGTCGCCGAGTACGCCCTCGGGCTCGCCCTCGACCTGGCACGCGGCATCAGCCGCGAGGACCGCGCGTTCCGCGTCGGACGGGAGCGGTACGTGTCCGACGGCACCGCCGACTCCGTACTGCTGCGCGGCGCCGACATCGGCCTCATCGGCTTCGGGAACCTCGGCCGCAGCCTCCATCCGCTCCTCGCACCCTTCCGCCCGACCCTGCGCGTGTACGACCCCTGGCTGCCGCCCGCCGTCCTGCGTGAACAGGGCCTGGTGCCGGCCACGCTCGACGAGACGCTGGCCCGCAGCACGTTCGTGTTCGTGCTCGCCACCGTCACCGACGACAGCCGCCATCTGCTCGGCGAGCGCGAACTGGCACTGCTGCCCGACGGGGCGCGGCTCGTCCTCGTCAGCCGGGCACCGGTCGTGGACTTCCCCGCGCTGCTCGCCCGGGTCGCCGAGGGCCGCCTCCTCGCGGGGATCGACGTCTGGCCCGACGAACCCGTCGCGGCCGACGAACCCGCCCGCTCCCTGGAGGGCCTGGTCCTCTCCGCCCACCGCGCGGGCGGCATCCCGGACGCCTTCCTGAGCATCGGCGACATGGTCGTCGACGATCTGACCCTGCTGGCGCGGGGACTGCCGCCCGCCCGGATGCAGACCGCCGCCCGTGAACTCGTCGGCCGCTACCGCAACCGACCCGTCGTCTGAAAGGCCCGGACCCCGGACATGAAGATCCCGGACACGATCCCGGACATGAGGATTCCCTGTGACGGCCTCCTCTTCGACAACGACGGCGTGCTGGTCGACTCCGATGTCGGCGTCGACCAGGCGTGGAGCCGATGGGCCAGGGCCCGCGGACTGTCCGCCGAGCAGGTCACGGCGATGGTGCACGGACGGCGCTCCGCCGACACCGTCGCCCTCCTGGTGACCGACCCGGGGGAGCGGCCCGCCGCCCTCGCCGAGATCGACCGTCTGGAGATCGAGGCGGCCGCCACCACGACCGCGCTGCCCGGCGCCCTCGACCTCCTGACGAGCCTGCCGGACGGCAGCTGGGCCGTCGTGACCTCCGGGGTCACCGGGCTGGCCCGCGCCCGCCTCGCCGCCGCCGGTCTCCCCCTGCCGCCCGTGCTCGTCACCGCGGACGACGTCACGAACGGCAAGCCCGCCCCCGACGGCTACCTCGCGGCGGCGGCCCGCCTCGGGGTGGACCCGGCGCGGACCGTCGTCCTGGAGGACGCCGTCGCCGGTGCCAGGGCGGGGGAGACGGCAGGTGCGTACGTCATCGGCGTCGGGCCGCGCGGCCTGGACACCGGCGCCCAGGTCGTCGTACGTGATCTGCGCGGGCTGACCTGGCACGACGGTGTACTCGACCTGAGTGCCGCGGACCTGCTGCGCTCCTGACCCGGCGGGTGCCCGGGTTCAGTGCGGTCCCGCCGGTGCGAACTCGGTGCCGCACGGGCCCGCGCCCTCGCTCTCCAGCAGGGGGACGGGGTCTCCGCCCATGGTGAGGGTGGGGTAGTAGCGGCCGATGCGTTCCGTGGAGCGGCCGACGTAGTGGCCGATGAACGAGCGGCGGAAGCGGTCGGTGCTGCGGTTGGGCGGGGAACCGTGCACCAGGCTGCCGTTGAAGAAGAGGACGTCCCCCGGTGCCATGTCGACCGGTACGGCGGACAGACCGGGCGGCGGCGGCACGTACTCGCGGGCGAACGACAGTCCCTCGTCGGCCTCCTCGGGGCAGAACACATCCATGCGGTGGGTGCCGGGGACGACCTCCAGACCGCCGTTCCCCCGGTCGATCGCATCGCAGGCGATCCAGGCGGCCACGCAGGTGCCCGGCTCGGTCCGCAGATAGAAGTTGTCCTGGTGCAGGGCCTGCCCGCGGGCGCCGGGCGGCTTGAAGTAGAACATGCTCTGGGCCGCCAGCACCTCTTCGCCCAGAAGGAGTTCGAGCACCTCGCGCAGCCGGGGTTCGAGGAGGAAACGCCGGGCCAGGTCGTTGATGCGGTGCGGCTGCATGACCCGGGGGTGGACGTCCAGCGGGTCGGCGGCCGAGGCGGCCTCGGCGGCTCCGACCGCGCGGGGCTGGAAGTGTCCCGGAACCGGTCCGGCCGCGTGCAGCGCGGTGAACTCGGCGCACAGCGCCTCGATCTCCGCCGGGGCGAACAGCCCGCGCGCCACCGTGAAGCCGTCCTCCTCGAAGCGCCCGACGAGGCCCCTGTCCGTGACTGTCGTACGACCACTCATGCGACGACCCTCTCGCTACGGTGTCCTGGATTCCCCACGCTAGGGACAAGCGCTTTCCGGGAGGATGCCTGTGCGTGCTGACGAGTTGCCCGAGGCTGCTGCGCCGTCCCCGCCGCCGGGCCTGGTGACCGTCGGCCGCTTCGACGAGCGCGCCGGCTACAGCGTCGACCGGCCGGGCGGCGCCGACAGCTGGCTCTTCACCTGGACCACGGACGGCGCGGGACTGCTGGCCCAGGGGGCCACCCGGACGCTGTCGGGGGCCGGCGACCTGGTCGTCCTCGGCCCCGGCGTACCCCACCGTTACGCGGTCGCGCCGGATGCCGGGCGGTGGACGTTCTGGTGGGTCCACTGCCAGGCCCGCCCGGCCTGGGCGGGCCGGCTGCGCCCCCATCTGCTCGGCGACCGGCTGTACGCCGTCACGCCGGTACCGCCCGGAGTGCGGGACCGGCTGGAGCAGGCGTTCCGCCGGATGCTCGCCGACGCGCGGTGGACGGGGGAGGGCGCGCCGCCGGCCATGGAGCCCGTGGAGCCCGGGGGGCCTGAGGGATCCGACGAGCCCGGGGACGGCACGGTCGCCGTCGCCCACGGCACCGCCGCCCGCGAACTCGCCCTCTGCTCCCTGGAGTCGATCGTCCTGCTCACGACCGCCACCGCCACCGTGATCGCGGGCGGGGATGCGGACCGGCCGGGCGTCGACGCACGGATACGGCGGGCCGAGGCACGCATCGCCGCCGACCCGGGAGCGCCGCACACGGTCGACACCCTGGCCGCCGGGGTGTCGCTCTCGCCCTCCCGCTTCGCCCACCTCTTCACCCAGCAGCTCGGCCAGTCACCTATGCGGGCGCTGCTCGCCGCCCGGCTGCTGCACGCGGCGCGGCTCCTTGAGGCGACCGACCTGCCGGTGGAACGGGTCGCGGTGGCCGCCGGGTTCACCAGCCCGTTCCATTTCAGCCGGGTCTTCCGGCAGCGCTACGGAGCCCCGCCCGGCGCGTACCGCGCGGGGCTCCGGCACTGACGGCGTGCCCTGTCTGTAGCTCTAACCGTGGCGGCGTTCGGAGGCGAAGGCCGCCAGCCACGCCAGCGGGGCGTTCCAGTTGATCGTCACCTCGTTGGTGGAGTACGAACCGATGTCGTCGATGTAGCAGGCCGCGGGCGCGCATCCGGCGAGATGCTCCTGCGCCACCGGGTCCTGCAGACCGCTGTTGGGACCGCCCGCGAGGGAGCCGGCCGGCGGGTTCGGCAGCGAGGCGTCGTACTGGTGCGCCCAGAACCGGTGGTGCTGGTTCTTGGCGTACGTGTCGCCGTAGCCGGTGACGTAGGAGAGATCCAGGGTGTTGCGGCCCAGCAGGTAGTCCATCGACTCCAGCACCCCTGCCCGGTACCGCTGTTGACCGGTCAGCGCATAGGCGGTGGCCACCACGATCGCGTTGTTGGTGACCTGGCTGTTGGAGCCCCAGACATATCCGTTCGCGGGGATGGGCACCGCGTAGCCCTGCCCGGCCATCGTGGCGAGGTGCCCGTCGGCGGCGGCGGTCACGGACGCCCGTACACGCCGGATGTCGGAGGCGGGCAGCCCGTTCGGCACGGTCGCCAGGGTCAGCCGGCCGAGGGCCGCGGTGTCGGCCCAGTTGAAACCGGTCGCCGTGAGCGCGTCCGCCGAGGTGTGCCAGGGCGAGGAGGTGACCGCGTCCCGGTAGACGCGTTCACCGGTCGCCGCGTACAGCTCGGTCGCCGCCCAGTAGAAGTCGTCGGTGACCTGGGTGTCGTTGTAGGGGCCGCCGCCCGTGCTGTCCGAATCCGGCGCGTACAGCGCGGGGTTGGCCTGCGCCGCGGTCCACGCCGTGCGCGCCACGCTCAGGCACCGCTTCGCGTACGTGGAGTCGTACGGCCGGAACACCCGCGCGCACTGCGCGGCCGTCGCGGCGAGATTGAGCGTGGCCGCGGTGGACGGGCGGTGCAACTCGCGCGGTTGGGGGTCCAGTTCGGGCCGCGTCGGGATACCCGTCCAGGCCGCGTCATGGATCTTGTGGAAGGCCATACCGGCGTACGGCTTGCCCTCGGGCACCTGCATCCGCATCAGGAAGTCGAGCTCCCAGCGGGCCTCGTCCAGGATGTCCGGGACGCCGTTGCCGCGCTCGGGGATCCGCAGGGTCGAGTCGCCGAGCGCGGACGCGGTGCCCGCCCGCTGGGCGCGCGTGAAGGAGTCGACGAGCAGCCAGACGGAGATCCCGCCGTTGACGACGTACTTGCCGTGGTCGCCCGCGTCGTACCAGCCGCCCCGCACGTCCTGGGTGTAGTCGCACACCCCTGCCTGGCACGGGACACTCGTGTCGCCCTGGTTGGGGGCGACCCCGAGATGCCCGGCGGGCCGGGCGTACGAGGGACCCACCAGGGAGGCCTCGATCGGCGTGCCGCTGCGCTGGTGGTAGAAGAAGGCCAGGGACTCGGTGCGCAGGGTGTCGTAGAGGTTCGCGCGGATGTCGAAGGGCGCGCTGCTCCACCCGTCGACCACCAGGACGAAGCCCGCTCCCGCCTTGCGGAACGCGGAGAAGTCCGCCACGTGGGTCGACTCGCCCGAGGCCGTGTCCGCGCCGTGTACGACGGTCCGGCCCGAAGCGGCGGTGGCTCCCGACGCGCTGCGCAACTGCCAGTTCAGCGGCTCCGAGGCCGTGGTGACGATCGTGGCGCGCTTGGGGCCGTCCGGCAGGTAGCCCGCCTGGTTGACCCGTACCGGCGTGGTGGCCGCGGCGGGATCGACGGCGGACTGCGCTCCGGCGGCGCCGGGCGCGAGGGCGAGACCGCCGGTCAGCAGGACGGCCGCCAGCAGCGCGGCGGTCGTGCGTCGCCCGGCACCCCCGGTACCCCGGGTGCTGCTGGTGCTTCCGCTACTTCCGCTACTTCCGGTACGAGGATTCGTGGGGTGGCGGCGGTGCACGTGAGGGAACATGAGCATGGAGCGTCTCCCGGTGCCTGGAATGGGGTCCATGGACGGCGTCCGGCGTGGACGACAAAGTGGTGGGAGCGCTCCCAAAAACGGAGCATTGCATGGCCATGTCACAGCGTCAATGCCCTTCGCGCGACCTCGCCCGTACGCGTGACTCAGGTCCCGAACGTATGAACTCAGGCCCCGAACACACGCAGCGAAAGCCAGAGCGCCACCACGGCCGGGATCAGCGTGGCGGGCACGGTGAGCAGGCCGAGGCGGGTGAACTCACCGAGGTTCACACTGTGGTCGTGCTGGTGCACGATCCGCCGCCACAGCAGGGTCGCCAGCGAACCGGCGTAGGTGAGGTTCGGGCCGATGTTCACCCCGAGCAGGACGGCGAGGATCGGTCCGGGGCCCGCCGCCGCGGCCAGCGGCAGCAGGACGAGGACCGCGGGCAGGTTGTTGATCAAGTTGGCCAGCACGGCGGCGAGGACCGCGATGCCGAACAGTGCGAGCAGGCCCGACGAGTCGGGGACCAGGTGACCGAGCGCGTCCGAGAGGCCGTTGTCCACCACGGCGCGCACCACGATGCCCAGGGCCAGGACGAAGGCGAGGAAGGGCAGCGAGGTGGCCCGCACGACGGCGAGCGGGGTGGTGCGCCCGCGGGCCAGTGCCCGGACGGCCAGGACGAGGGCTCCCGCGAAGGCCGCCCAGGCCGGTTCGATCCCGACCGCGGACGTCACGACGAAGCCCGCGAGGGTGCAGGCGACCGTGGCCAGCGCGAACACGGGCATGTCGACGGGATCGCTTTCGGCCCCTTCCGGCGAGTCCCCGTCCAGGTCGCCGGGTTCGGCCAGTTCGGCGGCGAAGAAGCGCCGGAAGACCAGGTACTCGGCGGCGATGGCGACGGCCCACGCGGGACCCATCAGCAGCGCGAACCGGGTGAAGCTCAGCCCGCTGGCCGTGAACGCGAGCAGGTTGGTGAGGTTGGAGACGGGCAGCAGCAGTGACGCCGTGTTCGACAGATGGGCGCACGCGTACACATGGGGCCCGGGACGGGCGCCGAGGCGGGCCACGGTCGCGAAGACCACCGGGGTGAGCAGGACGACCGTGGCGTCCAGGCTCAGTACGGCCGTGATGACCGACGCGAGCAGGAAGTTGGCGGCCAGCAGGCGCTGCGGCCGGCCCTTCGACGTACGGGCCAGCCAGGCGCCGCAGGCCCGGAAGAGGCCCTCGTCGTCGCAGAGTTTGGCGAGCACGAGCACCGCGGCGAGAAAGCCGACCACCGGGCCGAGCAGTTCGACCTCGGCCCGCGCGTGGTCGAGGGAGATGGCGCCGGTGGCCATCACCAGTCCGGCGGCCGGGACGGCCACGGTGGCCTCCGGCAGACCGAACGGCCGGATCACGGCACCGGCCAGTACCGCTACGAGTAGAAGAGCGGAAAGGGCGGTCGCGAGTGTCGAGCTCAGGGTTCGTCCTTGGAAAGTGATTGTCGGTTTCGTCGTCGGGTCGTCCGGTGCAATCGAATCAGACGGCGGAGTGCCGAGGTGGACGGGGGTGCGAGTGTCGCCGCCCAGTCCTTCTGCTCGTTCTCGGGCTGCATATTCCAACGGAATGGAGATGCCTCCGCTCATTCCGAATTGCATTGCCCCGGCTCACTGTTGACACTTTGTCTCTGACAAAACACGTACGGGTCAAGGGGATTGAGGGTCTTCTCTTGTTACCTGAGGGTTCGCTGTGTCAAGGTGCAGCTTGTCGGCGTGCAGACAACGCTTTCCGTACCCGTTGGTATGGACTAATTCCGCTTGGGGCTCTGGAGGAAAGTGCACGTGAAAGACGCGACCCCGCATAATTCTCCCGCGATCGGCAGCCTGTTCGATACGACCGACGAACGGCTCGCGGCCGAGCTGAAGAAGGGGTCGGGCAAGACGCCCGCGCGCTATCCCGCGGGGGAACTGCTGGGCCGGCACTGGGCGCCCGTCTTCTCGTACGCGCGGCTGTGCGCGAACGGCGCGCAGTACGCCGGAATGCTCGCCACCGACGCATTCACCCGCCTCTTCGGGGAATCCGTTCGACAGGTCGGACCGAGAGCGGCATGGCGGCCGGAGTTGCTGGTCACCGTACGCCGGATAGCGGGCGAATGGGACGCGGACAAACGCCGGGGGATGCTGAGTCCCGAGTTGCGGTCCGCCCCGGGGGACGGCGATTCGCTCGCGGTTCGGCTGCTTCCGCCGAATGACCGGCGACTGGTGTCCCTGGCGTTCCAGCGGCTGCCGGAGGCCGCGCGGTGCGTGCTGTGGCACGCGGAGGTCGAGGCCGAGGAACTCGCCGTGCCGGCCCGGCTGCTCGGCCTCCGCGTACGGGACGTCTCCCAGGCGCTGGAGCGCGCGCGGGAACTGCTGCGTCAGTACTGCCTCGAAGCGCATCGCGAACTCGCTCCCGACGAGGAGTGCCGCCGGTACAGCCGGCTCCTGGACGTCTCGCTCCGGCGAGGGGGCAACAGCGTCGACCCCGACCTGCGCCGGCACATGACGGCCTGCGAGCACTGCCCGCACTCGGCCGAACAACTGGACCAGTCCGGAGACCGGCTGGCCGTGCTGCTGGCGGAGGGGGTCCTGGGGTGGGCGGCCCGGCCCTACCTGACCTCCAGGCCAGGCCGCCGCCCCGGGGGAGAGGAGGCGACGGCGGGCCCGGTCGTCTCCACGGCCCCGGGCTCGGGCCCCGACTCGGACGCCGGGCGCCATCCGGGGATGGATTTCTACTCGACCGGGGGGTCGTATCCGGGGGGCGGCGGTGCGGGTGTGGGGGCCGGGGTGGGCCCAGGGGCCGGGGAGGCTGCGGGCGAGAGCTTCGACCATGGGACTGAACCGGAGAAGGGCTTCGGCCTCGACTCCGCTTCCGGCCAAGCCCGCGGTCTCGGGCGCGGCCCGGTCGGGGGGCCGCGTTCGACCACGGGCTCGGGCCCTGGCTCGGAAGAGGGGCGGGGCCGGGGTCTTGGCCGCGGTCCCAGCCCGGAGGCGGATTTCTCCCGGGGGTCTGGCCCGCGGGCAGGTACTGGGCGTGGCCTGGGTGGCGAACCGCGTTCGGTTCCCGGCTCGGCCCCCGGCCCCGGACAGGGCCAAGGGCAAGGTCCTGGCCCCAGCCCGTACCAAGGGTCCGGCCCGCAGGCTGGCGCTGGGCGTGGCCCGGGTGGCGGGCCACGTCCGACTGCTGGATCGGGCCCTAGTTCCGGCTCGACCCTCGGCTCGCGAGATGGGCAGGGCTGGGGTCTTGGTCCTGGTGCCAGCTCGGAGGCGGATTTCTCTCGGGGGTCCGGCCCGCAGGCCGGTGCCGGGCGTGGTCCGGGTGGCGAGCCGCGTCCGACCACTGGATCGGGCCCTAGTTCCGACTCGGCCCCTGGCTCGGGAGAGCGGCAGGGCCGGGGTCTTGGTCCTGGTCCCCGTCCGGAGGCGGATTTCTCGCGGGGGTCCGGCCCGCGGGCAGGTTATGGGAGTGGCCCGGGTGGGGGGCCGCGCCCGACTACTGGATCGGGCCCCAGTTCCGGCTTGACCCCTGGCTCCGGAGAGGGCCAAGGCCGGGGTCTTGGCCGCGGTCCCAGCCCGGAGGCGGATTTCGCCCGAGGGGCTGGCCCGCAGGCAGGTGCCGGGCGTGGCCCGGGCGGTAGGCCGCGTTCGATTCCCGACCGGGGCTCCGATTCTGGCTCGCCGCCCGGCGTCGGCTGGGCCCCCGGCCCTGGCCCCGGTCAGGGCCAAGGCCGGGGTCTTGGTTCTGGTGCCAGCTCGGAGGCGGATTTCTCTCGGGGGTCCGGCCCGCAGGCCGGTGCCGGGCGTGGTCCGGGTGGCGAGCCGCGATCGGCCACCGGCTCGGGCCTCAGCTCCGGCTCGGCCCCTGGTCCTGACTCGGCCTCCGGCTCCGGCTCCGGCTCCGGCCTTGGGCCGAGCCTCGGCCTCGGGCAGGGCCAGGGCCGACGTCTCGGTCCCGGGCGCGGGCCGGAGGTGGGCTCGTACCGAGGGCCCGGCCCGCTGCCGGGCGCCGTGCCTGGCCGGGGCGGCGAGCCCCGCTCGATCCCCGGCACCGGCCGTGGCTCTGATACCGGCACCGGCACCGGCCAAGGCCTCGGCTCCGGCCCAAGCCCCGCGGCTGAGACCGGCCCCGGCCCCGGCGTCGGCCCCGATCTCGCCGACGAGCTGGACGTCGATCCCGACTCCGTCTGGGGTGTGAGTCCTCGGCGGAAGGCCGATGCCCACCGGGGGGCCGGCTCCCGGGCGGGTGAGGCCGTGGCCGGACGGCCGGTGGCGGGTTCGGACGCGGGGGTCGCCGGCGCTCACCTCGGTATCGGCTCGTACCTCGGTGCCGGCCGGGCCCGGCATGCCCTGCGGCTTCCGACGCGTGCGGACGCCCGCGATGACGGGGGCACCGGCAGGCACTTCCCGCGGTGGCGACGGCGCCGGAACCTCGCCCTGGCCGTACTCGTCGTCAGCGGATGCGTCCTCGTGCCGCTCGTGCTGTGGGCCGGCGGCGGGGACGAACCCGAGCGTTCCCCGGGCGCCGGGCCGACGGCGGAGGAGCCGGTGGACGTCCCGACCAGGATCGGCTCCGGCGACACCGGACCCGGCGCCCTCAGCGGACGGCTCCGCAACCAGGGCGGCGGCGACTGCGCCGGTGTCGCCGACGGCAAGGTCGGCGTGGGCGCGGAGGTCGTCCTCGCGACCTGTACCGCCTCGGAGCGGCAGCAGTGGTCGTACGAGAGCGACGGCCTGCTGCGGAGCCTGGCGGCCGACGACCTGTGTCTCGACTCCCGGCTCCCCTCCTCGGTCCGGCTGGGGCCGTGCGAGGGGGCGAAGGACCGGGCGGGCGTCCGCTACGACTTCACGCTGGAGGGAAGCCTCGTCCCCCTGGGGCAGCTGGCGCTCGCGCTGGCCCCCGTCCCGGGAGGGGACGAGGCGGGGCTGGCCCTCACGTCCCGTACCGGCGGACCCGCCCAGCGCTGGGAGTTCGACACCTCGGTGGACTCGCTCCAGATGGAGTGGATCACCTCGTACACGGACGGGGAGACGGGGGAACCGGCGCCGACACCGACCGTCGGGCCGAGGCCCGGCCGCACCGCGTCACCGCCTCCCGAACCGAAGCCCACCCCTTCCGAGGCGACCCCGGCTCCGCGGCCCACGGCCTCCACCTCCGGCTGGACCTGTTACGGCTACTACTGCTGGTACGACGACGGGAACGGCGGCGGCTACGGAGGAGGGGGTGGCTACGGCGGTGGTTACGGAAGCGGCGGATACGGCGGATACGGCGGCGGGCACTGACCCGAATCCGCCTCAACCCTCGCCGGCCCCGGCGCCCCCGTCGTCCTCGCCGAACACCAGCTCCGCCCAGATCGTCTTGCCCTCCGTGGTGTGGCGGCTGCCCCACCGCTGAGTGAGCTGGGCGACCAGGAGCAGCCCGCGCCCACCTTCGTCGAACGTCTTGGCGCGGCGCAGGTGGGGTGCGGTGTGGCTGGAGTCCGAGACCTCCACGATCAGCGTGGCGGCGTTCTGGATGAGCCGCAGCCGGATCGGGCGCTCGCCGTACCGGATCGCGTTGGTGACGAGTTCGCTGACCACCAGCTCCGTCGTGAACGCCGCCTCGCTCACGCCCCAGACCTCCAGCTGCCGGACGACCTGCTTGCGGATCGGGCCGACGAGCGCGGGATCGGCCGGCACCTCCCAGGTCGCCACCTGGGAGGACGGCAGGCCCTTCGTCCGGGCGAGCAGCAGGGCCACGTCGTCCGAGGCGCCGGTGGGCGGCAGCAGCGACTGCAGGATGTCGTGGCAGGTCTCGTCCAGGGAGCCCGAGGTCCGCGCCAGCGTCCCGGACAGCAGCGCACGGCTCGTGTCGAGGTCACGCTCGCGGCTCTCGATCAGGCCGTCGGTGTAGAGGGCGAGGACGGTGCCCTCGGGAAGCCGCAGCTCGGTCGACTCGAAGGGCAGCCCGCCCAGGCCCAGTGGCGGCCCCGACGGTACGTCGATCTCCTCGGGCGGTCCGCCGGGCGGAAGCATCACCGGCGGCGGATGACCGGCGCGGGCGAGGGTGCAGCACCGGGTGACCGGGTCGTAGACCGCGTACAGGCAGGTGGCCCCGACCTCCCCGGTGGTGCCGTCGCTGCCCGCCTCCGCGGAGAGCCGTACGACCAGGTCGTCGAGGTGGGTGAGCAGTTCGTCCGGTGCCAGGTCGATGTCGGCGAGGGTGCGCACGGCGGTCCGCAGCCGGCCCATGGTGGCGGAGGCCTGCAGCCCGTGGCCGACGACGTCCCCGACGACCATGGCGACCCGCATCCCCGACAGCGGGATCACGTCGAACCAGTCGCCGCCCACTCCGGCCCGCGCCGCGGGAAGATAGCGTGAGGCCGCCTCGACGGCGGCCGTGCGCGGCAGCGACCGGGGCAGCAGGCTGCGCTGCAGGGCGATCGCGGTCTCGCGTTCGCGGGAGAACCGGCGGGCGTTGTCGATGCAGACGGCCGCCCTGGCCGTGACCTCCTCGGCCAGCAGTACGTCGTCGGCGGTGAACGGGTCGGGCCGCCGGAACCGGGTGAAGACCGCGACGCCCAGGGTCGCGCCGCGGGCCCGGACGGGCACGGACATCGTCGAGTGGATGCCGTGCTCCCTGACCCGGTCGGCGCGTACGGGGTCCCAGGCGAGCCATTTCGAGAGTGTGGTCGCGGCATCGGCGGCCACGATGGGCCGGCCGGCCACCAGGGAGTCGGCCTGCGGCGAGCCGGCGGGATAGGTGTCCACCTCACCCAGTTTGACCACCGACTCCGGATCGCCCGGATGCACGGACCGGTGGGCGGCGCGGCGCAGGCTCACGGGGGCGAGGACCGGCCCGATGTACGGTTCGCCGCCGCGGTCGGGAGGGTCCACCAGGTCGACGCTGACGAAGTCGGCGAGCGCGGGCACGCAGACATCGGCCAGTTCCTGCGCCGTACGGGTGACGTCGAGGGTGGAGCCGATCCGGATGCTCGCCTCGTTCACGAGCTGCAGGCGCTCCCGGGCGAGGTACTGCTCGGTGAAGTCGTGGGCGGACAGGCAGATGCCGCGCACCCGGCCCTCGGCGTCGGTCAGCGGCGCCATCCGCGCCAGCCAGGCCTGGGCGCGGCCCTCGGGGGCGGTGCCCAGATACGTCTGCACGTCCTCGCGTCTGCCGGTCAGGAGCACCCGGAGCATGTGCCCCTCCAGCTCCTCGTTCTGCGGCCGGCCGCCGATCTCCGAGATCCGCAGACCGCGGATGTGCTCCTCCGGGAGGCCCATCGACTCGGCCATCACCGTGTTGACCCTGCGCAGCCTCAGTCGCTCGTCGAAGATCGCGGTCGCACAGGGCGACTCGTCCAGGAAGGTGGAGGCGAGGGACTGGTCCCGCGCCGGCAGGGTGCCGTTCTCCAGCGGGGTCACGACGAGCCAGTCGCTGCGACGGCCCAGCTCGGGGCGCCGCCGGTGCGCGAGCAGCCAGACGCGCAGGGTACGGCCGTCCTCGTGGCGCAGCGCGAGCGTGCCGATCCAGCGGTTGTCGGCCGACGGACGCCGCAGCTCACCGGCGTCCGGCGCGAGCAGTTTCGCGGCGGGCCGGCCCACGACGTCGGCCGGAGCATGCCCGAGCAGACGCCGGGCGCCTTCGTTCCACTCGACGACGATGCCGTCACCGTCGATGACGGCTCGTGCCGTGGAGGTCTCGTCGAACGGATAGCCCGGGCCGTCGCCCGATGTCTCGCTGTGGCTCCTCACATCGCCGCCACTCCATTGCGCACACACTCACGGTGAACAGGTGCATCACTTGTGTTCCAGGGTAGTGCGTCCGGCCCCTCCGCACCCGGCGCGGCGGTTCCCGCCCCTCGTGCACCGGTGTCCCCGGCGGGCCCCGTCCGTCGGCGGGGGATTCGGGCCGATGTGCCGGGACGGACAGAATGCGCTTACCGGGGCCTTGACGGGCGTATGTGCCGCGCTGTCAGAATCTGTTCGTTCACGCGTAGTTGTGAGCAGGTGGTGGGCAGGTAGTGGTGAGCACATGTGGACCCTTGAGGAAAGGGAAACCCGGTGACGGTCACGCGCAGGTCTCTACTGATCGCAGGCACAGCCACTCCGGTGGCCCTCGCCGCGGCCTCGGGGGCCGAGGCCGCCGAGGGGGCCGTGACCAGGGCCGGGACCGGGACGGGAGGCCGGTCGATCCCGCTCCGGGACGGCTGGCGTTTCGCGCTCGCCGACCCGTCCGGCGTCACCGACCCGACCGGGGAGTACGCCCGGGCCGCCGAACCCGGCTACGACGACTCGCGGTGGCGGCGGATCTCCGTACCGCACGACTGGAGCATCGAGCTCACCCCCACCACCGACCACGGCACGAGCAGCGGCACCGGCTTCCTGCCGGGCGGCCTCGGCTGGTACCGGCTCGCCTTCACCCTGCCGCCCGCGTACGACGGAAAGCGGATCTCCGTAGAGTTCGACGGCGTCCACATGGACTCCTCGGTGTACTGCAACGGTGAACTCGTCGGCCAACACCCTTACGGCTACACGGGGTTCGCGCTCGACCTGACCGACCTGCTGCACACGGACGGCAGCACCGCCAACGTCCTCGCGGTCCAGGTCAGGAACCAACTCCCCAGCAGCCGCTGGTACTCGGGAAGCGGCATCTACCGCGAGGCACGCCTGATCGTCACCGAGCCCGTGCACGTCCGGCGCTGGGGCACTTACGTGACGACCCCGGAGATCGACGACGACCATGCGCTCGTACGCGTACGGACGAGTGTGGTGAACGCGTCGGGCACCGGGGGACGGGTTGAGGTCGGATCCGCGGTCGTCGACCCGGACGGCCGCACGGTGGCCCGGCGGACGAGCACCGTCGACGTCGGGGACACGGGCACCGCGGACCATGAACTGAGCCTGCGCAAACCGAAGGTGTGGTCGTACGAGCATCCGTGGCGCTACACCCTGCACACCGAACTCCGGGTCGACGGCCGGACCACCGACACCTACCGCACGCCGTTCGGCATCCGGCACGTCGTCTTCGACGCCGACGACGGCATGACCCTGAACGGCACCCACGTCAAACTCCGTGGCGTCAACCTCCACCATGACCTCGGCGCACTCGGCAGCGCCGTCGGCGCGGACGCCGTGGAACGCCAGCTGAGGATCATGCGCGGCATGGGTGTCAACGCCCTGCGCACCTCGCACAACCCACCGGCGCCCGAGGTGATCGAAGCCTGCGAACGCCTCGGCATCGTGATGATGGTCGAGGCCTTCGACTGCTGGCGGCGCGGCAAGAACCGCTACGACTACGGCCGCTTCTTCGACGAGTGGTCCGACCGGGACATCGCGGAGATGGTCCTGGCCGCCCGCAACTCGCCCGCCGTCGTCCTGTGGTCCATCGGCAACGAGATCCCCGACTCCACCTCGACCGCCGGCCTCGCCATGGCCGACCGGCTCATCGACGACGTGCGGCGACTCGATCCGACCCGGCCGATCGTGATCGGCTCCGACAAGTACCGGAGCCTGCCCGCCGTCGGCTCACCCGCCGATCTGATGCTCGCCAAGATCGACGGACTCGGCCTCAACTACAACACCGCCGCGTCGGTCGACGCCCTGCACGCCCGCTATCCGCACCTGTTCCTCTTCGAGTCGGAGTCCTCCTCCGAGACCTCCACCCGGGGCGCCTACCAGGAGCCCGAGCACCTCAACACGGGCGAGAACCACACCCCAGGCCGCCGCGACACCTCCTCGTACGACAACAACCTCGCCTCCTGGACGATGAGCGGCGAGTACGGGCTGAAGAAGGACCGGGACCGGAAGTGGTTCACGGGGGAGTTCCTGTGGTCGGGCATCGACTACATCGGCGAACCCACGCCGTACGACGTGTTCCCGGTGAAGGCGTCCTTCTTCGGCGCGGTGGACACGGCCGGCTTTCCGAAGGACATGTACCACCTCTTCAGGAGCCAGTGGACCGACGCACCCATGGTCCATCTGCTCCCCATGGACTGGACGGACCATCGCGCGGGCGACACCGTGGAGGTCTGGGCCTACTCGAACGTCGACACGGTCGAGCTCTTCCTCAACGGAAAGTCGCTGGGGAAGAGGAAGTTCGACGAGAAGAAGACCACCGACGGCCGTACGTACCTGGAGACCACCGAGGCGACGGGCGACGACAAGACCGTCACCGGCGGCCCCTGGCCCGGGAGTTACACCAGCCCGACGGGCAGCGCCGGCAAACTGCACCTCACCTGGCGGGTGCCGTTCGCTCCCGGTGAGCTGACGGCGGTGGCCCGGCGCGACGGCCGGACCGTGGCCACCGATGTGCTGCGCACCGCGGGCGAGCCGCACGCGCTGCGGCTCACGCCCGACCGCAGTTCCGTTGCCGCGGACGGCCGTTCGCTGTGCTTCGTGACCGCCGAGGTGGTCGACGCCCGTGGTGTGGTGGTGCCCGGCGCCGGCCACTCCATCGCGTTCGACGTCGACGGCGGCTCGCTGGCCGGCGTCGACAACGGCCGCGAGGAGAGCGCCGAGCGCTACCAGGCGAGCACCCGCACGGCCTTCCACGGCAAGGCGCTGGCGATCGTCCGCGCCGGGACCGAGGAGGGAAGGCTCCGACTGCGGGCACGCTCCGTGGGGCTGCGGACGGCGACCGTGACCGTGCGCGCCACCGCCGCACGGCCCCAGGTCCGCACCCCGCCACCCGACTTCGCACCGGACCCGGGACCGGCCGCCCCCGACTACCCGCTGGCGGACGCAAGTTACTCGGGCCGTCCGGACGCCCTGCCCGCCGCGATGCTCGACGGCGACCCGGCCACCGGCTGGTCCAACGCGTTCTTCAAGGCGGCCACGGCCCTGCTGCCCGCCTTCGACGGCGCCCGCGCGGAGGACTGGGTGACCGTCGACTGGGGCCGCACCCGGACCGCCGACCGGATCGATCTCTCCTTCACGGTCGACGCCACGCACTCCCTGCCGGCCCGACTGGACGTCGCCTTCTGGGACGGCCACCGCTACCGGCCCGTGCGGGGCGCCGGCATCGACTGGGCCACCGCGTCCGACGCGCCGACAGCGATCACCTTCGACGCGGTACGCGGCAGCCGGCTCCGCATCACCATGACGAGCGGCCACCCCGGTGAGGCCCGGGGCGGCCTGCGGATCAGCCGCCTGGAGGTCCCGCCTCGCTGACCTCCCGCTCGCCGGCCCGGTCCACTCCGGTTCCATGGGCCGCCCGGTGCTCCTCGGCCGTCGGCTTCGCCACCTGGGTGCCCTCGCCGTACAGCGCGCGGGAGAGCCGGGTCCGCAGGTTCGACGCCCGCCCGTTCGGACCCGGCACACCGTTCGCGTCCTCCGCCGGGCCGGGATCGAGCGGCCGGGGCTGCTCGTGCTGGGTGAGGGTGTGCAGCTCGGCGGGGGAGAGGGGCCGGTGCAGTTCGACGTACTCCCCGTGCGGGAGCCGCTTGACGACGCCGGTCTCGCGGCCGTGCAACACCAGTTCTCTGTCCCGGCGTTGGAGGCCGAGGCAGATGCGCCGGGTCGCGACGAAGGTGAGCACCGGGACGGCGAACACGGCGATCCGCACGGCCCAGGTCACCGTGTTGATCGACAGATGAAGCCGGGTGGCCACGATGTCGTTGCCGCCGCCCGCCAGCAGGATCAGATAGAGGCTGATCCACGCGGCGCCGATGGACGTGCGGACCGGCCGGTTGCGCGGCCGGTCCAGGAGATGGTGTTCCCGCCTGTCGCCGGTGACCCAGGACTCCAGGAACGGATAGGCGCCTATGAACACCAGCAGAAGGGGGAAGACGACGATCGGGATGAGCACACCGAGGACCAGCGTGTGCCCGGCCACGGTGATCTCCCACCCCGGCATGATGCGTACCAGCCCCTCGGCGAAGCCCAGGTACCAGTCCGGCTGCGCCCCCGTGGACACCTGGTCGGCGCGGTAGGGGCCGTACGCCCAGACCGGGTTGATCGACGCGACCGCCGAGATGAGGGCGATCACCCCGAACACCAGGAAGAAGAAGCCGCCCGCCTTGGCCACGTAGACCGGCATGAACGGCGAGCCCACCACGTTCCGTTCGGTCTTTCCCGGACCGGGGAACTGGGTGTGCTTATGGTACACGACGAGGATCAGGTGTGCGACCACCAGGGCCGCCATGATCCCGGGAATCACCAGGATGTGCAGCGAGTAGAAGCGCGCGATGATGTCGTGCCCGGGGTACTCGCCGCCGAACAGGAAGAACGACAGATATGTCCCCACGATCGGCACCGACAGGATGGCGCCGTCCACGAACCGCATCCCGGTGCCGGACAGCAGATCGTCGGGGAGCGAGTAGCCGAACAGCCCCTCGAAGAGCCCGAGGAGCAACAGCGTCCAGCCGAACAGCCAGTTGACCTCACGGGGCCTGCGGAACGAGCCCGTGAAGAAGTGCCGCATCATGTGCATGAGCATCCCGGCGACGAAGATCAGCGCCGCCCAGTGGTGGATCTGCCGGATCAGCAGACCGCCCCGCACATCGAAACTGATGTCCAGCGTGGACGCGTACGCCTCCGACATCCGGATGCCGTTCAACGGGACGTAACCGCCGTTGTACGTCACCTCGTTCATCGACGGGTGGAAGAACAGGGTCAGATAGACGCCGGTCAGGATCAGGACGACGAAGCTGTAGAGGCAGATCTCCCCGAGCAGGAACGACCAGTGGTCCGGGAAGACCTTGCGCAGATACTTCCTGCCGAGGGTGTGGGTGCCGAGGCGGCCGTCGAACCAGTCGGCGACCCGCCCGCCGGAGGACGCGCCGGGACCCCTCGACCCGGCGGCCGGCCGTTCGCCGGCGGTCACGTGTCCGCCCCCTTCTCCGCGGGCTCCGCGGGCTCCGCGGGCTCCGCGGGCTCCACGTGGGTGAGCTTGTCGGGGTTGGTGACGACGTAGACCCCGGACACCCGGTCGCCCTCCGGGGTGAGGTCCAGGACGATCACCGCGTAGGGGGCGGTGCCAGCGAACAGCACCGCGGCGTCGTCGCCGTTGACGCGCCGGTAGCGCAGGTCCAGATGCTGTCCGGCGCCCCGCGAGGCACCGGCGGTGAGGAGGCGGATGGCCTTGTCCCGGCCGTGCACCGGCCGCAGCCCGGCCCGCCGCCGCTTGCCGCCGCCGTCGGTCCACACCGTGACGTCCGGTGCGAGGATCTCCATCAGCGCGCCGATGTCCCCGCCGAGCGTGGCTTCGACGAACCGCTCGGTCGCCTCCCTGCGCACCCGTGGATGTGCCTCGTACAGCGGACGGCGGGCGTGGACGTGCCCGCGGGCGCGGTGCGCGAGCTGGCGTACCGCCGCGGGGTTGCGGTCGATGATCTCCGCGATCTCCGTGTGGGCGTACCCGAACACCTCGTTGAGGACGAACACCGCCCGTTCCAGCGGGGTCAGTGTCTCCAGGACGACGAGCATCGCCATGGAGACGGACTCGGTGCGCAGGGCGCGGTCGGCCGCGTCCGCCGGTGTCTCCTCGCCGGCCGCGGCCACCAGCGGCTCGGGCAGCCACGGACCGACGTACGTCTCACGCCGTCGGCTGATCGCGGCCCGGCGGGTCAGCGCGTGGTTGACCGCGACGCGCACCAGATAGGCGCGCGGATTCTCGATGTGCCGCTCCGGCGACCGGTCGCGGCTGCCGGACCAGGACAGCCAGGTGTCCTGGAGTACGTCCTCGGTGTCGGCGACGACGCCGAGCATGTTGTAGACGATCGCGAACAGCAGCTCGCGGTGCCGCATGAACTGCCGTGTCGGCGAGGTCGGTTGCTCATGGGTCTGCGGTGCCGGACTGTCGGACATGCCTGTGCCTCCCGTAGCGCGCTCACTACTGCGAGGGCTCCGGGGGGCCGGGATGTGACAGGCCACGGCGGAATGTGACACAGGTCTCAGAGGTGTGCGGCACAGGGCGTTCCGGGAGGAGGGGTGCGGGCCGACCCGCCCTCGGGGCCGCCGACCGAGGGCGGGAGATCGGGGTCGACGGCCCGTTTCGCGTGGGAGAGCCGCCGTCCCGCGCGGGGCCTTCCGAGAAGGGCCGGGTCCCAGTGGACCACCGGCCTCCTCGCGCCGGGAGTGTGCGCGGGCCGCGGGCACGGGTACCCGCTTCACACGGGGCGCTCGGCCGGGCGCCCTGCCGAGCGCTCCTTCGGGGTGCTCGGCGGCCAATACGCGGCCGGACCGTTCCGCCCGTCATGAGTTGACCGGTACGGGCCGCAACGAGTTGCCGAGAAGGGCCGGACGACTTGACCGGGATGGATACTGACTTTCCTTCAATGGGCGGATGTTGCTGAAGTCGCTCACGCGCCTTGTTGGGCGTGAGCGACATGTGCAAGGGTGAACTTCCTCGCCCATGGCCAATGGCCAGGTCTGATTCACCGTTCGGGATTTCAACGTGCCGCCGGGCCCGAAAGGCTCGTGGCCGGCGGATGCCGAGTGGAAGACGTCCCGGCCGCTTTCCGTGCGCCAAGCCCGAAAGGTACGCACCAACAGGAGCTCCTTTTCGGCGGTCAGAACTCCTGTGTGCGACCTTGTGCCTTGGAAGGAAACCGCTCAGTGCACACCCCCCACCCGCCTCGCCCGCCGTATCCGCCCGTCTCCGGTGCCGCCCCCGGAGAATCCGACGAGAGCCTCGCGGCACTCCTCAGGGCACAGCCGGAGGGTGAACTGTCCCACCCCGTCGCGCTCCTGCTCGCGCGGCACTGGCAGTCGACGCACGACTACGCGGTCATCTGCCTGGCCTCCTCGGCGGACGTCGCCTCGATGGTCACCGCCGCCGCCTTCCAGCAGGTACTGGAACGCCTCCGGCGTGCCGGGTCCGCCGCGGCCCTGCGCCCCCAGCTCCTGGTGGCCGTACGGGACATCATCAAGGTGTGGTCCGCGGAGGACCGTATATCCGAGGCTCTTCCGGATCTCGGGAAACCGGCCGGCGGTCGCGGTATGCGCGTGACGAAGTCCATGACGCCGGAAAACCGCAAGCTCGCGGAACGTTCTTTCCAGGCTCTCCCGGGACTCGCCCAGTGCGTGCTCTGGCACACCGAGGTCGAGGCCGAGCACATATCCGTACCGGCCGGTCTGCTGGGCATGGATGTCGACAACGCGTCGGCGGCGCTTGAGCAGGCCCGCGAGAAATTCCGCGAAGGCTGTGTACGGGCCCATCGTGAACTCGCGCCGAACAAGGATTGCCGCTACTACAACCGTCTCCTGGACGTTCCGATTCGGCGGGGCGGCGCTCTGCTCCCCGATGTGCAGCAGCATCTGCTCGCGTGCCGTTTCTGCCGCTACGCGGCCGAGCAACTGAGCCATTTCGAGGGCGGTCTCGGCGGACTGCTCGCCGAAGGCGTGCTCGGCTGGGGCGCCCGCCGATATCTCGAATCGCGGCCGAGCGGCGGACTTTCGGCGGCCCGGGGCGTCCGGCACACCGGCAGACGCGCGGGCGGCGGCGGCCGTCCCCGTCCGCGGTCCCAGCGCTCCGCCCGGCAGGGGCGGCACTCCTCCCCGGGCCCGCGGCACTCGAAGGCACTCCTCACCGGGGCGGGCCTGGTCTCGGTGGCCGTCCTCGCGACCGTGCTGGTCACGAGCCTGTGGTCGCACGACGACGACGGCGCCGATCCGTCGGCCACCGCCGGCGCGTCCGCCAGTCTCTCCCCCGGCGGACAGGCCCCGCCCGTCAGGTCGTCCTCCCCGCCCGACTCGGCGGGCCTCCCCACCGGGCCCATCAGGACCCGGTTGCGCAACCTCGCCGCCGACCTCTGCCTCGACATCAAGGGCGGCACGGCGAAGGCCGGCGCGGGCGCCGAACTGGACGCGTGCTCGGCCGTCGCGACGCAGAAGTGGTCGTACGAGAAGGACGGCCTCCTGCGCAGCGCCGCCGACCCCGACCTGTGCCTGGACTCCCATGTGGACGCCGGGGTGGTCGTCCTGGGCGACTGCGTCGCCGCGTCCGCCAAGAGGGGCGACGACGTGCGCTACGACCTCACCGTGCGGGGCGAGTTGCTGCCCCGCTGGCAGGCGCAGCTGGCCGTCGCGCCCGCCGCGGACGAGGTCGAGGCGGAGGTGGTGGTGAAGATCCGCGACCGCAGCGACGACCAGCGCTGGCTCACCGACAACACCAGGGCGACGCCCGAGTCGCTGTCGATAGCGGGAACGGACGCGCCGTCCGGCGAGCCGACCGCCGACCGGTCCGCCACGGACACGCGGATCGGCTCCGACTCCGCTGCCGGGGAAGGGAACGGCTCGGGGTCCGAGTGCGCCGGGGCGAGGTGCGACGCCGAGCCGGGTACGTCGGAAGCGGACGGACCGGACCGGCCGGCCGAGGGGGCGGAGCCGACCCCCTCAGCGGCGAGTCCCTACGCGGAGCGCCGGGCCACCACGGTCGACGACTCCGGCCCGCCTCCCGCCGGACCGCTGCCCCTCCTGCTGGCGAGGTCGGTCACCGCCCTCGGCCTGTGACCTGCGGGTTCCGCGGGGCGGCGGACGGCCTCGCGGCCATGGCTCCGGTCAGGAGGTCTCCTCCTCCAGGTCGTCGGGGCCGAGGTCACCCGGCCCGGCGTGTCCCGACAGGGCGAGCGTGAGGTCGAGTTCGGCCAGCAGGCAGCGGATGACATGCTCGACGCCGGCCTGGCCGTCGAGGCCGAGCCCGTAGGCGTACGGACGCCCGACGAGCACCGCCTCGGCGCCCAGTGCCAGTGCCTTGAAGATGTCGTCGCCGGTGCGGACACCGCTGTCGAAGAAGACGGTCAGCCGGTCCCCGGCGGCTTCGACCACCCTGGGCAGCGCGTCGGCGGCGGCGACGGCACCGGCCACCTGGCGTCCGCCGTGGTTGGAGACGACCACGCCGTCCATCCCGGCGTTGACGGCCCGCCGGGCGTCGTCGGGGTGCAGGACGCCCTTCAGGACGATGGGGCCGTCCCAGTTCTCCCGCAGGAACTCCAGGTCGGGCCAGGTCTTCGCGGGATCCGCGAACATCCCGACGAAGTGCATGACGGCCGCGTTCGGGTCCTCGTGCACGGGCTTGGCCAGACCTGCCCGGAACGCGGGGTCGGAGAAGTAGTTGGCGGTGCCCACGCCGTGCAGGAACGGGAGATACGCCTGGTCCAGGTCGCGGGGCCGCCAGGCCAGCAGGGGTGTGTCCAGCGTGACGAACAGCGCGGTGAACCCGGAGGCCTTCGCCCGGTCCAGGAAACTCTTCGTGACCTCGCGGTCCTTCGCCCAGTACAGCTGGAACCAGCGCTCCCCGTCGCCCATCGCCTCCGCGACCTGCTCCATCGGCGTGCTGGAGGCGGACGACAGGATGAACGGAACGCCCTGTGCGGCGGCGGCCCGTGCCGCCGCCGACTCGGCGTCCGGATGCATGATCGACAGGACACCGACCGGCGCGAGGGCGAGGGGCGCGGGCAGCGGACGGCCCAGCACCTCGACGGACAGATCACGTTCATGGACGTCCCGCAGCATGCGCGGCACGATCCTGCGGCGCTCCAGCGCGGCCCGGTTCGCCCGTGCCGTACTGCCGTTGCCCGCGCTGCCCGCCACATAGCCCACCGGACCGGGCCCCAGCCGCTGCTCGGTCAGCTCCTCCAGCCGGGTCAGATCGGTGGGCAGCCGGGGCACCGCCCCCGTCATCCCGTTGAGATAGATCTCGTACTGGAAGTCCGCCCAGTGCTTCGTCATCCGCACACTCCGCCTCTCACCCTGCATCCGATACCCGACCCCGTACGGTCCCGTCCCACACCCCGCAACGATCCTGACGAGCGGAACAAGATCCGTCCAGCACGGGAACGGCACGCTCACACCGGGAACGACACCCGTATCGACACCAGGTGACCCGTCGGGGACAGGTCTGCCGTGACCGGGAGCCGGCCGTCGCCCTGGCCTGTCATCGCGCACAGCATCTGTGCGCCGCCGACCTGGACGGTGCCGGCGTCCAGTGGGGAGGCGCGGACCGCTCGCATGATCTGCCAGTGGTGGGAGTGCGGGCGGAAGTCCACCATCAGGCGCCTGCGCGGGTCCGCGTCCTTCCAGTCGAAGAGCGCGGTGGCCAGCCGCATCGCGTCCGGCACCGGCAGTCCCGTCCAGCCCTTCACGCCCTTCTCGCCGGGCCCGCCCAGATCGGGAGCGGCGAACTCGTCGGCGGCGTCGGCCTCGGCGGCACCCCAGAACGCGACGTCGGCCAGCCCGTCGACGGGATCGTCGTGCCGCCAGGCGCTCAGCGCGTCGGCGTCGCCGAAGAACAGCCGGGCCCAGTCGACGCGGATCTCCCCGAGTTCCAGGGACTTGACGGTGGCGACGGCGGGGGAGGGGTCCACGGGGATCACGATGCCGCTGTCCGTCGCGAGGACCGGCAGCGGGCGGTCCCCGGGTAATCCGCCGAGGGCCACGACCGGTACGCCGTTCATCTGGAAGCAGCCTCCGCCGCGTTCCGCGCACCGGCGTACGCGCTCCCGGTGCGGCACCCGTTCGGCGCGGGCTTCGAGCGCGGCGTCGAGGCCCTGCTCCCGGCAGTGCGCGCCGAAGAGCTCGACCAGGTGCGCGGCCCTGGACGCCGGGATGTCGTGGAGCGTCCGGCCGGGCTGCCGGCCGAAGGAGTGGGCCGCGGTGTCGGCGTCGGGCCCGGTGATCAGGAAGTCGGTCGCCGCGCCCACATCGGCGGCGACCGCCGGTTCCTGGACGCCGAACGCTCCCGGGTCCACCAGCGCCGGTGAACCCTCTCCGCTCCACATGCCCAGATGACCGCCGTCGACGATCACCAACTGACCGGACGGACAGGTGATCTCGCCCAGTCCGTAGATCTCTCCCATGGCGGGGCAGTCTACGAAGACGGCGTTCCCGGGCAGCCCCCCTGACGCAGGAGCTGTCCGGAATTCGCTGTCAGGGGTACGGGGCAACGGGGTACGGGGTGCTCGCTGTCCGCGCGGGCCCGGCTCCAGGAGGCGTCAGCCGCAAGCCGTCAGCCTTCGGTCGCCACCGGGCCGCGGTCCGCCGTGGCTGCGGCGCCGTGACCTGGCCCGGCATCGTCCTCCGTGCCCGGTCCCGTGATCGGCGGCACCGGCACGTCCACGGTACGGACCAGGCGCGCGCCCCGCGGACCGTACGCCGCCCTCGGTTCGGGGAAGAACCACAGCAGGCCCAGGAACAGGACCGCCGCGACGGCCAGGGAGATCGGCAGTCCGATGTCGACCCCGCCGGCCAGATCACCGAGCGGTCCCACGAACTGGCCGGGGATGTTCGTGAAGAGGACACCGAGCAGCGCGGAGACCCACCAGGCGGTCATGCCGCGCCAGTTCCAGCCGTGCGTGAACCAGTAACGGCCTCCGCGCTGGCGCCGGTTGAAGA
This sequence comes from Streptomyces sp. NPDC127119, assembly GCF_042677425.1. Classification (NCBI taxonomy): domain Bacteria; kingdom Bacillati; phylum Actinomycetota; class Actinomycetes; order Kitasatosporales; family Streptomycetaceae; genus Streptomyces; species Streptomyces sp. NPDC127119. Next base: position 46,069 of record NZ_JBHXTO010000033.1, read on the forward strand.
CCTGGAGCGCGTCGGGGTCGTACCAGCCGCGACGGGTGAGGAAGCCCAGCATCATCACGACCATCCACGGCGTCGTACACGTGATGATCATCGTCGCGAACGTCGAGATGCTCTGGACGAGGTCGAAGCCGAACCGGCCCACGAAGATGAACGCGATCGACAGCACACCCACCAGCACCGTCGCCTGCACCCGCGACAGCCGCGGGAACACGGAGGAGAAGTCGAGCCCGGTGCCGTACAGCGCGGTCGTGCCCGTCGCCATGCCGCCGATCAGCGCGAGCAGGCACACCGGCAGGAAGAACCAGCTCGGCGAGATGGCCAGCAGCCCGCCGACGAAGTTCGGGGTCGCCGGATCGACGTACTCCGGAGCCCTGGTCGCGATGATGCTCGCCGTCCCGAGGCCGAAGACGAACGGCAGCAGGGTCGCGATCTGCGACAGGAACGCGGCCCCGACCACCCGGCGGCGCGGCGTGCTCGCCGGGATGTAGCGCGACCAGTCGCCGAGGAACGCCCCGAAGGACACCGGGTTCGACAGCACGATCAGCGCGGAGCCGATGAACGACGGCCAGAACAGATCCTGCGTCGCCGCGTCCGCCGACGCCGTGAAGATGCCCGCGTACGACGGGTCGAAGTCCCCGGCGAAGGCCGCGAGGCCGAGCAGGAACAGCACGGTCGCCGAGGCCACCGCGACCTTGTTGACGAACAGCATGAAGCGGAACCCGTACACGCACACCGCGAGGACCAGTACGGCGAACAGCGCGTACGCGACGACGTACGACAGGGTGCTGCGCTCCAGGCCGAAGAGCCGGTGCGCGCCGCCGACCAGGGCGTCCCCGGAGCTCCACACCGAGATCGAGAAGAACGCGATCGCCGTGAGCAGCGACAGGAACGAGCCGACGACCCGGCCGTGCACACCGAGGTGGGCCGAGGAGGAGACGGCGTTGTTCGTGCCGTTGACCGGGCCGAACACCGCCATCGGGCAGAGGATCAGCGCGCCCGCGAGCACTCCGAGGAGCGTCGCCGCGAGTCCCTGCCAGAAGGAGAGCCCGAAGAGGATGGGGAAGGCGCCGAGGACGCAGGTGGAGAAGGTGTTGGCTCCGCCGAAGGCGAGCCGGAAGAGGTCGAGCGGGCTCGCGCTGCGGTCCGCGTCGGGGATCCGCTCGACACCGTACGGCTCGACCTCGGTGAGCGACGGCGGCGGCGTGACGGGTGAGGCCGGGGCGAGCGGGGAGTTCTGGGACAAGGAGGGGCTCCAGCGAAGGACCGGCCCTGGCGGGCTGGGCGGGGGAGCGCGTGGTGACGCGGCTGACGGGACGGCGTGTCGCCGCGCGGGGGTGCGCGCGGCGCGGGGAAGCCGTCCCCTGGTGCGGTGGTCTGCCGAAGCTATGGGGCACACCGAGGGCCGCACCAGTGGATGAACCGTCCATCTTTACGGCCCGAGGTGGAGGAATGCTCCACTCCCGCGCATCCCGCGTACCCTCGCTGGTCGCTGGTCGCTGGTCGCTGGTCGCTGGTCGCGGTCCTGGGGCTCAGCTGTCTTCGTCGGTGGCGGTGGCGGTCGGCTTGTCCTCCGGGGCGAGGTCCGGGGCTGGGGTGGGGTCCGGTCCGTCGGGGCCCTGCGCGCGGACCCGCTGCACCTGCTCCAGGGAGTCCCGCAGCTCGCTGAGCCAGTCGTCCGTGTGGCGCTCGACGAGACGTACGCACCAGGCGAGGGCGTCGCTGCGGCTGCGGGCGACCCCGGCGGCGATCAGCGTGTCGAGCACCTGGCGCTGCGGCTGGCGCAGCCGGGTCATGACGGGCGCGGCGACATGCGTGAACAGGGCGCGCTCGCTTCCGCACTCGACGCCCCACGAGACCTTCTTCTGGAAGCGGTGCTCGGCGTCCCGGGCGACGGCCACGCGGGCGTCACGGGTGCGCTCGCGGAACTCCTGGATCCGGGAGCCGATCGCGGCCTCCCGCTCGGCGTCCGACGCGCCCTCCGCGAGCCGGGGTTCGGGGATGCGGCCGATGACGGTGATCTCCTCGCGGTCGGCCGTGACCTCGCCGAGGCTCTCGAAGAGGTCGTCGGGCAGGCGGCCGGCGAACCAGCCGCGCAATTTCTCGTGCTGTTCGGCTGTAATCATGTAATGACGATTACTCGCCTCGCGGCGAGACGCAAGAGGCGTGCGCTCAGCTCGAAGCGGAATGTTTCAGGCCTATTGCTGAGCAGGGGATATCCGGCCAGCGGGTCTCCGCGGCGACCTGGCGCCCGCTCAGTTCCAAGGGGGGCGTGTTCGATTTCCGTCACTTCGCGCCACTGATTCAATACGCAAGGTTACTGAAACGCGTGGGGTCGAGGTGTGTTTCCGCCGCGGAATCGGCAGACTCGCGCTCGCCGCACCGGCAACACCGAGCCGGTGCGGCGTTCGACCGAGCGGAAGGATGCACACAATGCCGAACACCGCGCGCTGGGCAGCGACGATCACCCTGACGGCCACCGCCGTCTGCGGTCCCCTGGCCGGGACCGCCCTCGCCGCCTCATCGCCGACCGCGCTCTACGCCCCCTCGTCCCTGGTGTTCACCACGGGCCACGGGGAGATCGCGGCCGAAGCCACACCTGAACGCGCGGTCACCCTGAACTGTGCGCCGACGGCCTCGGGAACCCACCCGGCCGCGTTCTCCGCCTGCGCCGAACTGCGGTCGGCGGGCGGGGACCTCAACGCCCTGCCGACCAGATCCGACGTCCTGTGCACCCGTGAGTACGACCCCGTCGTCGTCACGGTCGACGGCGTCTGGCAGGGCAAGCGGATCTCGTACGAGCGCACCTTCTCCAACGAGTGCGTGAAGAACTCCTACGGGACGACCGTCTTCACGTACTGAAAGGGCCGGGGTCGCGCGGTTCTCCGAGTGCGTCGACGGAGGCCCGCGTAAGCGGATGGGGAGTGCGAGTCCCGTCGCGGAGTGCCGCGTGACCTCGCAACAGGGGCCGGCGGAGAGACGGAGTGGGGCCGTCTCTCCGCCGGTTCTGGCGTGTCCGGCGTCACCGCCCCGCGGTGACGCTCCAGGTTCCGACCTCGCGATGTCCGGAGTCGTAGAGGGCCGACCCGTCACCGGGTTTCAGCTCGTAGTGCCGGAGGTTCCCGCCCCAGTAGCGCAGGATCCGCTCCAGCTCCTGGACCGCGTTCCCCTCCCAACCGGTGGCTGCCATGTCGACTTCGAGAGTGAACTTCATTCGGGCGCTCTCCTCTTCGGGATTGCCGTTGCCTTCAGCCGTTGCCTTCAACCGTTGTCTTCGATCCGCTGTCGATCTGCCTTCAATCGTTCCATTGAATTGCTTAGTGAGACTTGGGCCGGCGAACGGCCTGTTCCGGAGAGCGTCGTACGCTGAAACCCTCAACCGGTGGTGGCGGAGCGAGCGTGAGGAGCCGGGGTGGGTGACAGACTCCGGGTCGTCGATCTGGCACGGGCGGCCGGTATCTCGACCCAACAGGTGCGCAACTACGTGGAGACGGGCCTGCTGCCGCCCGTGGAACGCACGGACAGCGGCTACCGCGTGTTCACGGACGTGCACGCCGACGCGCTCACGGCCGTCCGCGCGCTCGCCGCCGGGCACGGCTGGCCGACGGCCGGGGCCGTCATGCGCGCGGTGCACGGAGACGACCTGGAGACCGCCCTCGCCGTACTCGACGCCGGCCACGCCGAACTCCACCGGGAACGGGGTGAACTGGCCGAGGTGCTGGGCGTCCTGGACACGCTGGTCACGCTCGACACCCCGGCGGCGGACCGCGGCGGGCTGCGGATCGGTGAGGTGGCCGACGCCATCGGTGTGCGGACCCCCGTGCTGCGCCTGTGGGAGGCCCGCGGTCTGCTGCGGCCCACGCGCGAGAGGTCCACCGGTTACCGCACCTACTCGGCGTCCGAGGCGCGGCTGGCCCGGATCGTCGCCCTCCTGAGGCGCGGCGGGCACCCCTTCTCCGCCATCGCGCCGGTCCTGGCCGAACTGCGCGCCGGTGGAAGCCCCGAGCGGGTACGGGCCGAACTGGCCGGACGTGAGCGGGAGTTGCACCGCCGGAGCCTGACCCGGCTGCGGGGCTCGGCCGCGCTCGACGCCTATCTCGAACGGCTCGGGAGGACGGTCCGGTAGATCTCCTCAGGCCTCGGGGGCGGGCGGAGGCGCGGGAGGCAGTTCCGCCAGGGGCGGGAAGCGGCCCAGGAGGCCGCAGGCGCGTAACAGGCGGTGGATACGGGCCTGGTCGGAGACCAGACGGAGGCTGCCGCCGTGCTCTCCGGCCCGGCGCTCGGCCCGGCACAGCACCCGCAGCCCCGAGCAGTCGAAGAACTCGACCGCCCGGAGGTCCACCACGACCTGGGGCGCTCCGCCCGAGGTCAGGGCGTCCAGATGTTCGCCCAGGGCGCCGGCCGTCGCCATGTCGATCTCGCCCAGCACCTCGACCACGGTGAACCCGGGGCCCGGGTAACTGTGCGCATACGGATTCGCCGGGGGCGGGCGGAACCTCGCCGCGCTCTCGGCCCCTGGCTCCGCCGCGTCCGCGAGCCCGGGTTGCTCGGTACCGCCCTCGGCTGGTCCGGCGGCATGATCATGGGGTTGGGGTGGCATGTCGGCTCCACCTCGTACAGGGGCAGGCGTATTCGATCTCGGTTGTTACCCGCAGCGCGCCGGAACCATCCATACCGCGCTCAACGCAAGATCTAGTTCACTCGACCTAGTGAACTTCGGCTGTAGCAGTTGACTTTTGGTCTTTATGTTTACTCAACGTGCCCTATTCATGGGGGTGTTGTCGACGTACAGTCACCGTGCTGCCCCAGTCCCCGGCCGCACCACGCACTTCGTACGACTGTCTGGCCGAGGAGGGTTGGCGGTGGGAACGCCGGTACGTGCTTCCTCGGACGGGCCCGCACTGCTCACCGAGCACGGGCTCATGGAGCCTGTCCGGGAGATGGAGTTCACGGCCCATTTCGCGCGCCAGGACGGGGAGTTCGCGGCCCAAGCGGCCGCCGTGGCGGTGACACAGGTCATCGACGCCCCGCTGTCGTTCGTCTCGCCGGTCCTCGACGCCGGCTGCTCCGCGAGCAGATGCCTGCTGGCGCGCAGCGCCGCCGACACCTGCCGGATCGTCCTCACGGCGGACCCCTCGGGCATCACCGTCGCGGCCACCGACGACGTCGCGGTCCCGCTGGACGCCGACGACCAGGCCGGTGCCAAGAATCTGCCGCTGCTCGCCGTCGTCGACGGCCTGAACGTGCACCACGGCCCCGACGGACATGTCTGGGTCGTGTGGAAGGCGCCGTGGCGCCGCACCGGCCTGACTCGGGGCGGCCCCGCGCAGCCCTGATCCACCGGCCCCCGGGCGACCCCCGTACAGCCTTAATGCATATGATGCGCAAGTGCGCGACTACTGCATAAGAACGGCGACCCCCGACGACGTCGACGGCGCCCGCTCCGTGATGCTCGACACCGTGTACCGGGACTTCGGCACGGGCTACGTGCCCCGCTGGCACCGGGACATCATCGACCTCCACGGTGCCTACGTCGCGCCCGTCCGCCACACCCTGCTGGTCGCGGTCGACCGGCGGGACGGCACGGTGGCCGCGACCGCCGCCCTCGACGCGCGTGGCCCGGCCCACCCGCCGAACCCGCGCCACGTGGCCGAGCGCTACCCCTCCGGCGAGACCGCCCAGCTGCGCCGGGTGTACGTCCGCCCCGAGGACCGCAGACAGGGTCTGGCCCGCCGGCTCGTCGCGGGACTGCTCGACTTCGCGGCGGCCGACGGCGGCTATCGCGCCGCCTATCTGCACACCGATCCGTCGGTGCCCGGCGCCGAGGCGTTCTGGCGTTCGCTGGGCAAGGCGGTCCACGACGAGCGCGAGGAACCGGGCGGCGGCCAGGGAATCATCCACTTCGAAGTCCCCCTGCCCTGACGGCTGCCCCGAAACGACTGCCCCGACGACGCGGCCCGCTCGCATCAGGCACCCCGCACCGAACGAAAGTGACCATGCTCCCTCTGCCACGCCGTCGCGGGTTCGCCGCCGGACTGCTGCTCGCGCCCCTGCTCACCGGCTGCTTCGCCTCCGGCGGCGGTGACGAGTCCTCCGACAGCGGCACGGAGGGCGCCCGGCTGAAGGTCGCGCTCGCCTTCCCGCCCGCCGAGAACTTCTCCCCGTACGGTGCCGACGCCACCCTCCTCAGCAGGCTCGGCGTCACCGAGGGCCTGACCCGCCTCGACGCCAACGGCGCCGCCGCCCCCGCGCTCGCCGAGTCGTGGACCCGCGAGAACGACCGCGCCTGGCTGTTCACCCTGCGGGACGCCGCCTTCCAGGACGGCACCGAGGTCACCCCGAAGGCCGTCGCCGCGGCCCTCACCCGCGCCGCGGACGCCGACCCCGTGACCGCCGCCCTCTCCGGTGTCGAACTGACCGCCGAGGCCGCGGACGACGGCCGGGTGCGCGTCACCACCGCCGACCCCGACCCGGCGCTGCCGTTGCGGCTGTCCAGCCCCGGCCTGGTGATCCTCTCGGCGAAGGCGTACGCGAAGAAGGACGCCGTCAGCCCCGTCGGCACCGCCACGGGCCCCTTCGAACTCACCGGGACGACCGGTACCACCGCGGCCACCCTCGACCGCTTCGACGACTACTGGGGCGGCCGTGCCCAGGCCTCGGGCGTCGACGCGAAGTTCATAGCCGACGGCACTGCCCGGACGAACGCGCTGCGCACCGGCGAGGCCGACATCGCCGAGGCCGTGCCCGTCTCGCAGGCGGCCTCCCTCGACAGGGCGACCCGTCGCGAGACGGCCACCACCCGCACGACCAGCCTCCTGCTCAACACCAGGTCGGGTGCGTTCAAGGACGCGAGGACGCGGGCCGCCGCCCGTGAGGCGGTCGACACCTCCGCCCTCGCCAAGGGCGTCTACGAGGGATACGCCGACGCCGGAGTCGGTATCTACGGGCCCGCCCTCACCTGGGCGGCCGACAAGCGCGTCGAGCCCACCGGTCGGGCCGCGGCGGGCTCCACCGCCGGGAAGACGGTCACCGTGGCCACGTACGACAACCGGCCCGAACTGCCGGAGGTCGCCCAGGTGCTGAAGCAGCAGCTGGAGAAGGCGGGCTTCACGGTGAAGCTGGAGGTGCGCGAGTACTCGCGGCTGGAGAGCGACGCGCTGGCCGGGAAGTTCGACGCGTTCGTGTCCGCCCGCAACACCATGCTCGACACCGGCGACCCGCTCTCCATCCTCGCCAGCGACCACACCTGCGAGGGCAGCTACAACCTGGCCCTCCTGTGCGACAAGAAGGTCGACGAAGCCGTCTCCGACGCCGAGTCGGTCGGCGACACCGCCGAGCGGCAGGACGCCGCCATGACCGCCGAGGCGGCGGTCCTCGGCACGGACGCCGTCGTACCGCTGGTCCACCAGCGGATCATCACCGGCGTCGGCGCCGACGTCAGCGGCGTGCTCCTCGACCCGTACGAGCGCGGCCTCGTCGGTGTCGGCACCCGGCGCTGACGGGCGGCCGCGCACGTGAACGGGGCGGGCCGCGCGCTCAGGAGCGCCTTCCGGGGCGGGGCGCCCGTGCTGCTCTGGCGCGCCGTCCTGGTCGCCGTCCTGCTGTGCGGCGTAGGGCTGCTGCCATGGCTCTCGCGCACGGACCCGGCGCTCACCGTGCTCAGGGCGCGGTCCGCCGAGCGCACCGCGACCCCCGAGGTACTGGACGCGATCCGCGCGCAGCTCGGCCTGGACACCGGGCCGGTGCGGCTGCTCGGCGACTGGCTCGGCGGACTGTTGCACGGCGACGCGGGCCGGTCGTGGATCTCCGGCGCGGAGGTCATGCCGTCCGTCCTCCAGGCGCTCGGCGTGTCGCTGCTGCTGATGGGCGGGGCGCTGGTCGTCGCGGCGGTCACGGCGGCCGGGGTGTGCGCGCGGACCCTGCGGCTCGGAGCCGGCCGACGGCTCGACGAACGGCGCTCCGCGGGCACCGGCTCGGCGTTCCTGGCCACCCTGCCCGACTTCCTGACCGCCTCGGTGCTCGCCTCCGTCGTCGGCGTACAGCTCGGCTGGCTGCCCGCCCTCGGCTGGTACGGACCCCGGTGGATGGTGCTGCCCGCCCTCGCGCTCGGCCTGCCCGCGGGCGCGCTGCTCGGACGGATGCTCGACGACCTGCTGCCGGGCGCGTTCGCCGAACCGTGGGCGCTGGCCGCCGCCGCGCGCGGAGTCCACGGCCGTACCGTCGCACGGCAGGCCCTGCGCCGTTGCGTCCCCGGCCTGCTGCCGAACCTGGGACTCTTCGTCGTCGGCCTGACCGGCGGCGCGGTGGCCGTGGAACAGATCTTCGACATCCCGGGGCTCGGTCGGCTCTCCCTCCAGGCCGCGGTGGCCCAGGACCTGCCCGTCCTCCAGGCCGGCACCCTGGCCCTCGTCGTGCTGGCGGCGGCCGTCGGCGGCCTCGCCCGCCTCGGCGCGCGCCTGCTGATCGGCCCGGCCCTGCGCGACGGCGCACTGCCCTCACTGCACCGCCCGACACCGTCACGCCCCACCACACCGCCCCTGCTGTACGGGGGCCTGCTGCTCGCCGTCGTGGCGCTCGGCCTGGCCCGTGACCCCCTTGAGCTGGACACCACGGCCCGGCTCCGGCCCCCGTCCTGGACGCACCCGTTCGGCACGGACGCACTGGGACGCGACGTCCTGGCCCGGGTCGGCCACGGAGCACTGGACACCCTCGCCCTGGCCGCCGCCGTCAGCGCCGCCGCGCTGCTCCTGGGCCTTCTCCTCGGGCTGCTGCCGCGCTTCTCTGGGCCGCTCGCCGACACGGTCAACGCGATCCCGCCGGTCCTGGCGGCCCTCCTGGTCACCGCGGTCGCGGGCAGCGGGTCCGCCACCCCGGCCCTCGCGGTGACCGCGGTCGCCTGGGCGCCCCTGGCCGCCCACACCTCGGCCCTGCTCCGGCAGGAGAAGGCCACCACCCACCTCGCGGCGACCCGCGGCCTCGGCGCGACCCCGCTCCAACTCCTGCGCCACGAACTCCTCCCCGCCGTCCTGCCCCCGGTCCTGCGCCACGCCCTGCTCCGCCTGCCCGGGGTCGCCCTGTCCCTCGCGGCCCTCGGCTTCCTCGGCCTGGGCGCGCAGCCACCGTCCCCGGAGTGGGGCCTGCTGCTGTCCGAGAACCAGCCGTACGCGGAACGGGCGCCGTGGGCGTCACTGGCACCGGCCGCCGCACTGGCCCTGCTGGGAGCCGTCGCGGTCACGGCCGGTGGCGTCAGCCGGCCCCGCTCGCCACGCGCACGCGCCCGGCGACGACATGCCTGAACCCGCAACGCGCTCCAGGGCTGCGAAACCCCTCACCACCCTCCGCACCTTCACCTCCCTCTCCCCGCTGCTGCGCCTGCTCGTCCTCACCCAGCTCGCCTTCAACATCGGCTTCACCGCGGTCCTGCCCTTCCTCGCCGAACACCTGGGCACGGCGATCGGCATGGCGGGCTGGCTGGTCGGGCTGGTCCTCGGGCTGCGGACCTTCAGCCAGCAGGGCCTGTTCGTGGTGGGCGGCGCGCTGGCGGACCGGTACGGGGTGCGTCCGGTGGTGCTCGCCGGCTGTGTCCTGCGGATCGCGGGCTTCGCCTGGCTCGGGTACGCGGAAGCCACCTGGGCGGTCATCGGGGCGGTCCTCCTCATCGGTTTCGCCGCGGCGCTCTTCTCACCCGCGGTCGAGTCGGAGGTGGCCCGGCAGGCGGTGTGCCGGGAGGAGGCGGGGGAGGGCCCGCGGACCCACGTACTGGCGCTGTTCACCGTGGCGGGTCAGGCGGGCGCGTTCGTCGGCCCGTTCATCGGGGCGCTGCTGCTGGGCGTGGACTTCCGCACGGTCTGTCTGGCAGGGGCGGGAGTCTTCGTGCTCGTCCTGGCGGGCCACGCGTGGCTGCTGCCGCAACGCATCCCCGGCCGGGCACGGATCCGTACCGGTGGCGGACTCCGCCGCCTGGTACGCAACCGCCGCTTCCTGGCCCTGTGCTGCGCGTACGGCGCCTATCTGCTCGCGTACAACCAGCTGTACCAGCTGCTGCCCGTCGAGGTGGAGCGGGCGGCGGGCTCACAGGCGCCGCTGGCCTGGCTGTTCGCGCTCTCCTCGCTGCTGGTCGTGACGGCCCAGCTGCCCGTCACACGCTGGGCGGGCAACCGCCTGGACCTGCGCCGGTCCATGGTGACGGGGCTGTTGCTCATCTCGGCGGGGTTCGCGGTGGTGGCCGCGGCTCGCCCGGCCGCCTGGACGGGAACAGTGGGGCTCCTGCCCGTGGCCGGTTACGTGGTCCTGCTGACCCTGGGCCAGATGCTGGTCGCCCCCGCGGCTCGGGCCTGGGTCCCCGACCTGGCCGAGACCGACAGACTGGGCCTCTACACAGGAGCCCTGTCCTCGATCTCCGGCTTCATGGTCCTCCTGGGCAGCGCCACCACAGGCACCCTCCTGGACACGAACCTCCCCCCGGCAGCCCCCTGGCTGGCCATGGCGGCAACAACGGCGGCGGCGACAGCACTACTGCCCCATCCCCCTCCGGCAAGGACTGGGGCGCAGCCCCGTCGTTGAGGGGCGCGGGGAACTGCGCGACCAGCCGTCCACACCGCCGCAGACGACATCGCAACCCCCTGGAGGGGAACGCGAAGAGGGGCCACCGTCTCCCTGAAGACGGCGACCCCTCGGCCCGGCGACGACGCAACCGCGTCACATGTGTCACATGTGAACGACAGGCGCGGCGTCAGAATTCTGCTCAGGCACCCCGGGACGGAACAGCAGGAACGTCACCAGCGCACCCGCCGCGAAGAACCCGGCGGACCACCAGAACGCGGTGGTGTAGCTCTCGATCGAGGACTGCGCCCGCACCAGCGGGTCCGCCGCGTTCTTGCCGACCAGGAAGCTGGTCGCGGCGCTCGCGGCGAGCGTGTTCAGCAGCGCGGTACCGATGGAACCACCCACCTGCTGCATGGTGTTGACCGTGGCCGAGGCCACACCCGCGTCCTCCGCGGCGACCCCGCTCGTGGCCAGCGCCATCGCGGGCGGCATCACGATGCCGAGTCCGGCGCCCATCAGCAGCAGCGGCGGCAGCACGGCGGTCGAGAAGGCCGAGTCGACGTCGATGCCGGTCAGCCAGACCATCGCGACCGCGGCGAGCGCGAAGCCGGCCGGGATGACGGTCTTCGGTCCGATGCGCGGCACCAGGATCGTCGTGGACACCTGGGCCATGACCATCAGGGCGGCCATCATCGGCAGGAAGGCCACACCGGTCTTGGTCGGGCTGAAGCCCAGGTTCAGCTGCAGGTAGTAGGTGAGGAAGAGGAAGACACCGAACATGCCCGCACCGGTCACCAGGACGGCGATGAACGAGGCCGCGCGGGTGCGGTCCAGCAGGACGCGCATCGGCAGCAGCGGGTGCGCGGAGCGGGTCTGCCACCAGCCGAACACCGCCAGAAGTACACCGCCAGCGACCAGGAAGCCCCAGGTCAGTGCGGAGCCCCAGTCGTGGGTCTCGGCGTTGGAGAAGCCGTAGACCACGGAGAAGAGACCGGCGGAGACCAGCAGCGCGCCCGGGAGGTCCAGCTTGGAGTTCGCGGCGTCGCGGTGGTTGTTCAGGAGGATCCAGCCGCCCACGAAGGCGGCGACGGCGAAGACGACGTTGACGTACAGGGTCCAGCGCCAGTCCAGCGCGTCCGTGAGCAGGCCGCCGAGCAGCAGGCCGAGTGCGCCACCGGCACCGGCGATCGCGCCGTACACGCTGAACGCCTTGGCGCGTTCCTTGGCGTCGGTGAACGTCGTGTTCAGCAGGGAGAGCGCGGCGGGTGCGAGGAGGGCGCCGAAGACACCCTGGAGGGCGCGTGCGACGACCAGCATCCCGAAGCTGTTGGCCGCGCCGCCGAGCACGGAGGCTCCGGCGAATCCGGCGACACCGATGAGGAAGGCGGGCTTGCGCCCGAAGAGGTCGGCGATCCGGCCGCCCAGCAGGAGCAGCGAGGCGAAGGCCAGCGCGTACGCCGTGACGATCCACTGGCGGTTGCCGTCGGTGAAGCCGAGGTCGGCCTGGGCCGAGGGCAGCGCGATGTTGACGATGGTCGCGTCCAGCACCACCATCAGCTGGGCGATACCGATGATCGCGAGGATCCACCACCGGTTCGCGGGGCGCGCCGCGCCGGGTGCGTCCGGGGCGCCCTTGCGGGCGTCCTCGGACAGGGTCTGTGTCTTGGACATGGGAGGACTCCAGGGAAAGTTCGCTCGGCACGGGGAGTACGTAAACGAAACTGTTTCGTACTCTTCGAGGCTAGACCACTTTCATCGAAACGACAAAGTTTCGCTAGCGAGACGGACGTCACATGCGCGGCGGTCAACCCTGAGGGCCGCTCGAAGGTCCGGAAGCCCGGTCCCCGAGTCTGCTCCGGAAGCCCGGTCTCCGGGTCCTACTGCAGCTGCCGCCGCACCAGCTCGTGCAGCCGGCCGCCCGTGTCCGCGAGGAGCTGCGCGGGCGTGCCCTGCTGGGCGATCCGGCCGTCCTCCATCACGATGACGCGGTCCGCGTCCATCACGGTGGACAGCCGGTGCGCGATCACCACACGGGTCGCGTCGAGCGCGCGGGTGCTCTCGATGACCGTGCGCTGGGTCTCGTTGTCGAGGGCGCTGGTCGCCTCGTCGAAGAAGAGGATGCGCGGACGCCGGATCAGCGCCTGGGCGATCATCAGCCGCTGACGCTGGCCGCCGGAGACCGCGCCGCTGCCCGAGACGATCGTGTGCAGCCCCATCGGCATGCGCCTGATGTCGTCGGCGAGCCCCGCCATCTCCGCGGCGGCCATCGCCTCCTCGGGCGTGTACGGCTCCGTACCGCAGATGACGTCCAGGATCGAGCCGGTGAACGGCTGCGCGTGCTGGAGCACGACACCGCACTGACGGCGTACGGCGGACTGGTCGAGCGCGGCCAGGTCCTGGCCGTCGTACAGCACACTGCCCGCGACCGGCTTGTCGAAGCCGATGAGCAGCCGCAGCAGCGTGGACTTGCCGCAGCCGCTGGGGCCGACGACCGCCACGAACTCGCCGGGCCGGATCGAAAAGGACAGGTCGTCGAGGACCAGCGGCCCGTCGTCGGTGTACCGGAACGACAACTTCTTCGCCTCGACGGCCCCGGACAGCTCGGCGGGGCGCGTGCTCGCCACGCGGACCTCCGGCTCGGCGTCGAGGACCGGCTTGATCTCCTCGAACATCGGCAGCGCGGCGACCATCGACACGAAGGAACCCGTCAGCTGGGTGACCGAGGTCAGCAGCATGGTCATCGAGGTGTTGAAGGTGAGGAAGGCGGCGGCCGACAGCGTTCCGCGGGCCGGTCCCGCCAGCAGCATGAACATGATGAGCGAGCAGAGCGGCAGATACACCGAGCCCAGCACGGTCGTCAGGTTCTTGATCCGGCCGACCCGCTGCTGGAGCTCACGGCTGCGGGCGAACTCGCCCGCCCAGGCCGCGTACGCGTAGTTCTCCGCCGCCGCGACCCGCAGTTTCGGCAGCCCGCGCAGGGTCTGGAAGGCCTGGTTGTTGAGCTTGTTGCTCAGCACGATCAGCCGGCGCTGCCAGCGCACCTGCCACAGCCCGAGCCCGAGGAACACCCCGGCGATCACCACGAGCATGCCGATCGCGGCGAGCGCCATCGGCACGCTGAACCAGAACAGCAGCGCGAGGTTCATCGCGCCGACCGTCACGGACTGGACCACCACCGGGCCGAGGCCCGCCATCATGCGGCGGATGGCGCTGATGCCCATGGCGGCACTGGCCAGTTCACCGGTGGAGCGCGAGGTGAAGAACTTCGTGGGCAGCCGCAGCAGCCGGTCCCACACGGCAGGCTGGAGCGTGGCCTCGATCCGGCCCTCGAGCCGCAGCATGGTGAGGTTCTGCATCAGCATGAACGCCGCCGACACCACACTGGCGATCATGATGGCCAGACAGATCTGGACGATCAGGCTCTCCTGGGCCTTCGGCACGAACTCGCCCAGCACCTTGCCGGTCGCGACCGGCACCAGCGCGCCGAGCGCCACCGTCACCAGACCGCTGAGCGCGAGATTGCGCATGTCCCCGCCCGTGCCCTGGAGGCTGAATCCCAGCAGCCGCAGCGGGGTCAGCCCACGGTCGGGCAGCGGCCGGTAGAACATCACCGCACGCGGCTCGAACTCCGCCGCGTTCGCCTTCTCCACCGGTGTCTCCCGGCCGCTCGACGGATGCACCGCCACATAGCCGCCGCGCCGCCACAGCAGAGCGGCCGGCGCACCCGAGGCGACCCGGTGCCCGACCAGAGGGCCCACGTCGTCGCGCCACCAGCGCCCGTCGAGACGGACGGCACGCGCCCGGACCCGGGACGCGAGCGCGATCCGCTCCACCGGGTCGAGACGGTCGCTCTCCGAGCCGCCCTTCGCGGGATCGGCGAGGGTGATCCCGGCCGCGCGCGCGACCAGCCTGCACGCCGCGTACGTGGCATCGGCGTCGGCCGCGCCCGGACCCTGGCCCGAGCGCTTCGAGATGGAGGCGAGCAGCGTGCGGTCGGCCTGCGCGCGGACCGCCTCGCCCGCCTTGATGCCCGCGGCCGTCCGGGTCTCGTGGGTGCGCTCCAGCTGCTCGATCCAGCGGTCGAGCGTGGCCAGCAGCCGGTACTGCTGGTCGACCATCGTCTGCCACATCGCCGGGTCGACCAGCAGGTCCGCCGCGGCCTCGGCGCCGTACAGGGAGCCGTACTGCACACTGCCCGGCGGTACCTGTGTCCACAGGACGTCGTCGTCGGTGAGGGCCGCGCCCCGCTCGGTGGCGAGCGGCGCCCCGAAGAGGATGGCGAGGCCCCGGCCGACACCGAGGGAGAGGGCGTACTCCAGGGGGCTGGTCGACGGGGGTACGTACTGGGGGGTGCCGTACGCGTCGTACGTCCAGGTCTCGGTCTGCGGCGGGCGGTGCAGCTCGCGCAGCTCGATACGGCGCAGGACGCACTCGCGCAGGGGCCGGCCGACCAGCGTGTGCTGGGGTCCGGCGACCGGGCCGAGCAGCAGCGAGCCCGTTTCGAGGCGGCCGAGGTGGTGCCAGTGGCCCTGCTGGGCCGCGTCCACGGCGAAGAGGTCCATGGCCCCGGCCGCGACGAGCCACAGGACGTGCGGTCCTTCGAGGTCCAGGCGGTTCAGGCCGGAGCCGTCGACGGGGACGCCCATGCCGCCGAGCGCGGCGAGCACGTAGTCGCCCTCGGCAGGGGGCTGTTGGTACTGCTCGGACGGTTGATACCCCTGCCCGGTGGGCTCCCGGTATCCGTTCTGCGGGTAGGCGGACGTCATCTCATCGCTCCCTGACCAGCTCGGCGTACGCGCCGCCGGCCGCCACCAGGGCGTCGTGACGCCCGCGTTCCACGACCGTGCCGTGCTGGAGCACCACGATCTCGTCGCTGTCGCGCACGGTGCTCAGCCGGTGCGCGATGACCACACAGGCACAGCCGCGCCTGCGCAGGTTGTCCATCACGAGCTGCTCGGTCTCCGCGTCCAGCGCGCTCGTCACCTCGTCCAGCACCAGGATGCTGGGCCTGCGCACCAACGCCCGTGCGATCTCCAGGCGTTGGCGCTGCCCGCCGGAGAAGTTGCGGCCGTCCTGCTCGACCCGGCTCTGGATGCCGCCCGGGCGGCGCATCACCACGTCGTACAGCGCCGCGTCCCGCAGCGCCTCGACCACCGCCTCGTCCGGGACCGACGGGTCCCACAGGGCGATGTTGTCGCGGACCGTGCCCTCGAAGAGGAACACGTCCTGGTCGACGAAGGACACGGAGGACGCGAGCGCGCCGCGCGGGATATCCTCCAGCCACTGCCCGTCGATCCGGATCACGCCCTCCCACGGCGTGTACAGGCCCGAGATCAGCCTGGACACCGTCGACTTGCCGCTGCCGGAACCGCCGACCAGCGCCACCTGCCGGCCCGGGCCGACCGTCAGCGAGAACCCGGACAGCAGCGGCTTGTCGAGCGGGCTGTAGCCGAAGGTGATGTTCTCCAGCTCCACGTGACCCTGCAGCCTGCGGGTGCTGTCGTTCGCGCCGCGCCGCGAGTAGAGCGGGTCCGCGGCGAAGTTCTCGACGTCCTTCAGCCGGGCCACGTCGGCCGCGAAGTCCTGGATACGGCCCGCGACACCGTTGAGCCGGGTGATCGGCGCGGTGAAGCGGGTCACCAGCGCCTGGAACGCGACCAGCAGACCGACGGAGATGTGTCCCTCCACGGCCCGCATCCCGCCGATCCACAGGATCAGGGCACTGTTGAGCGTCGCCAGGGTCGGCGCGACGACACCCAGCCAGGCGCTCGGCACCCCGAGGCGCTGCTGCTCCTCCAGCGTGGTGGCGTGCTGCCCCGCCCACTTGCGGAAGTAGCCGTCCTCGCCGCCGGTCGCCTTCATCGTCTCGATCAACTGCAGGCCCGTGTACGCCGTGTTGGTCAGCCGCGCGCTGTCGGCCCGCAGCTTCGCCGTACGGGTCGCCCGCAGCCGGATCACGACCCGCATCGCCACCACGTTGAGCAGGGCCACCCCGACGCCCACCGCCGTGAGCTGCGGATCGTAGGTGTAGAGCAGTACGGCGTAGAGGACCACGACGATCGCGTCCACGCCCGCCGCAGCGAGGTCGCGGGCCAGGGTCTCGGCCACCGCGTCGTTGGACTGGAGGCGCTGCACGAGGTCGGCCGGACTGCGCTGGGAGAAGAACGTGACCGGCAGCCGCAGCAGATGCCGGAGGAACCTGGCGCTGCTGAGCGTCGAGGAGATCAGCCGGCCGCGCAGCAGGTTCGCCTGCTGCAGCCAGGTCAGCACCACCGTCAGCAGCACACTCGCGCCCATCGACGCGAACAGCACCCCGAGCAGCGAGGTCTGCCCGCCGATCAGGAACATGTCGATGTACGTACGGCTGAGCGCGGGCACGGCGGCGCCGACCGCCACCAGCAGCAGACTGGCCAGCACGGCCGCGGGCATGGTCCCCGAGGTGCCGCGCAGCCGGGCGGGCATCGCGCCCATGACACCGGGCTTGCGGCCGCCCTTCTCGAAGTCCGGGCCCGGCTCCAGGACGAGTACGACGCCCGTGAAACTGGTGTCGAAGTCCTCCATGGAGATGAAACGCCGCCCCTTGGCGGGGTCGTTGATGTGCACCCCGCGCCGGCCCAGCCGGCGCCCGATCCCGTCGAAGACGACGTAGTGGTTGAACTCCCAGAACAGGATCGCCGGGGCCTGCACCTCGGCGAGCGCCGCCGTGTCCATCTGCATGCCCTTGGCCGTCAGGCCGTAACTGCGGGCCGCCTTCAGCAGGTTGCTGGCCCGCGAGCCGTCGCGCGAGACACCGCAGGCGACACGCAGTTCCTCCAGCGGGATGTGCCGTCCGTGGTGGGCGAGGACCATCGCGAGGGAGGCGGCGCCGCACTCCACGGCCTCCATCTGCAGGACCGTGGGCGTACGGACGCGTCTGCCCCGCCCCTTGGGAACCTTGCGCCTGGGCGGTGCCGAGCGGCGGCGGCCCCGTACGGGCGGGGGCAGTTCGGTCGCGGTGGTGTGTGCGGCGGACGAGGTGTCCTGGGGTGCGGTCACGGCAGCAGCCAATCGATCGGGCGCTGGTCGTCCAGGCGGATCGCGCCGGAAGCCATGGTCATGGAGTCGAGCCGGAACGGCGGGCCCTCCACGGACGACCACTTGTAGCCGGACTTCGTGCCGGACGAGGTGTCGAGCCGGACGAGAACGGCCACCGGCCTGCCCTTCTCGGTGAACTGCTCGCCCAGCTGGCCGTCGCCGAGGAAGGCGGCGATCTGCTGCGGTGACTGGGCGGCCCGGTCCACCGACTTCACATGGCCGCGCAGCACCCCGTACTCCTGGGTCGGCACGGACTGGACGGTCAGGTCGACGGCGGCGTTCGTGGGAATCGTGGCCGCGTTCTCGGCGGGCACGTACACCGTCGCGTACAGGGGGTCGTCGGAAGCGGCGACCTTCTCCACGGCGGCGACGTTCGTGCCGGTGCTGATGATCGCGCCGATCGTCGCGGCGAGCCCGGAGACCCGGCCGGCGGCGACACTGCGGACGACCGTCTCACCCTTGGCCGTAAGGACCTTGAGGACGGGCGCGTTCGCCTTGATGCGGCGGCCCTGCTCGGTGAGGACCGCGGTGACCTGACCGGAGACGGGGCTTTGCAGGAGGTAACTGCCCTGCCCGTGCGTGAGGATGGCGGGCGCGTTCACCGTGGACGCCACGGAACCCGTCACGGCCCAGACCGACGCGGCCGCCATGACGACGACCGTCACGCACAGCACGAGCCAGCCCTGGGGGCGGGCGAAGCGCACCGGCAGGTCGAGCTCCTCCGGTGACTGCAGTTTGGCGAGGGCCTGTTGGCGGAACTGCACGGAATTCTCACCTGCGAGCGACTGATGGCACGCCCCGAAGGCGAACCGAGCCAGAAGAACAAAACAATAGGGAGAGCACCCGTGAGTCCCGGAACCGGGGGAATGGTTCCGGGACTCACGGCACGCTAAGCGACCACAGAAGTGATCAGAGACCGGCGACCAGGCCGGTGACCGGGGCGGTGTTCAGGCCGGTCGCGCCCTCGACCGTGCCGACGACGGTGTCGACCAGGCCGGAGACCGGGGCGATGCCGTCGACAGCGCCGGTGACGGTGCTGAGGGCGTTCAGCGCGAGGCCACCCGAGACGTTGTCGAGGTCGGCGTCGGAGATCTCGGCGGTCTGGACCTGGGGGGTGGAGTTCATGATGAACTTCCCTTCCTATTGATATTCACAAGGGGGGAGCGGCCCCCTCTGGGGACAGATGGTCGGCCGCGACCGCGAGCGCCCGGATCCCGAAACCGAAATCCGAAGAACGGCCCCCGCGATGCAATGGATCAAAGCACGGTGCCGTGTCGCGCATCCAATCAACGGGCCTTGCGATCCGGGTATTCGAGAGCCGGATCGGTTCAACCGTGCAGGCCCGTGCACCGCGTGGTGGCGACTTCTTCACATGGCCCCGGGGGTCGTCCACATCTCGGCAACACGCGGCGGAAGGTGAATCGGGCACACCTCGCCAATGACACGGCACGCGACGATCCGCTGTGCGGATTCGTCGCGTGCCGTGACTCCACTGCGTATTCGCTGTGCAGATTTGCTGAAGCCAGGATTCCGCTCCGGCCGATGGGCTGTCCGTCACCGCCCGATCGCTGAAGGTGACCGGCCGGCCGTCAGTCGAGCTTCCTGAGGAGCTCGGCCGCGAGCGGCGCGGAGGAGGCGGGGTTCTGGCCGGTGACGAGGTTGCGGTCGACGACCACGTACGGGGCCCACGGCTCGCCCTCCTGGAAATCGGCGCCGATCTCCACCAGGCGGTCCTGGAGCAGCCACTTGGCCTTGTCCGCGAACCCCGCCTGGGTCTCCTCGATGTTGGTGAACCCCGTCAGGCGGTAGCCGGCGAAGGCGTTGCCGCCGTCCTCCGTGGTCGCGGCCAGCAGCGCGGACGGGGCGTGGCAGACCACACCGAGCGGCTTTCCCGACGCCAGGGCGCGGGTGAGCAGGCGTCCCGAGTCGGCGTCGACCGCGAGGTCCTCCATGGGCCCGTGGCCGCCGGGGTAGTAGACGGCCGCGTACGCGTCGAGGTCCACGTCCTCCAGACGGATCGGGCGCCGCAGCTCGTCGAACGAGGCGAGGGTGGCGGCGACCTTCTCCGCGCCCTCCTGCCCGCCGTTCAGCTCGGGGGCCAGGCTCCCCTTGTCCACGGTCGGGGTGACACCGCCCGGGGTGGCCACGACGATCTCGTGGCCGGCCGCCTTGAAGGCCTCGTACGGGGCGACGGCCTCCTCCGCCCAGAATCCGGTCGGGTGCTTCGTGCCGTCCGCGAGAGTCCAGAAATCGGCACCGGTCACTACGAAAAGAATCTTCGACATGTATCGAAGGTAGGCCTATGGGACACAGAGTTCCAATGGGGGACCAATGGGGGGATCGCCGGGGATGCGTCGGGGGCGCCGGATTTCCTGTGACGTCACGGGAATGGGTCCGAATACGCCTGAATGAACCGGCGTGGTCCAAGAGCCATGTGGCCGTATTCCAGTCACTTTCGCGCTTTCGCCTTCCAGGCCTGGAACAAGGCGTCGGGCAAGGCGCCGATCGGGATGTTGACCGGGGCATCGATCGTGCGCTTCCCGTACCGCCGACGGATTCCGGCACCGAGGGGGTGACGCCGTCCGTGCGGTCCGGTCCCTGTCCGTGGTGGTCAGCGTCATGGGGCCGCTGGTCCGCGTCCTCGCGACCACTCCCTCCGCCGCGGCCGAATCGCGCTTTCGCAAAGGAAGTTGAGCAAGAACGTTGAACGCCCCACGCGCCGCCTGCGTATCAACAGCCATCCAGGCGCCCGCAGTCAGCCGTCATTCGGCGGCTCGGACCCCCAGTCCCCAGGAGGTCATGAAGTTGAGTCACAAGCGGATACCGAAGCGCAAGGCCGTCATAGCCGCAGGAGGCGTGGTCGCGCTCGGCGCGGCGGCCCTCATCCTGCCCAACGCGATGGCGTCCCAGACCGATGCGACGGAAGGTGCCGCCCCCAGAACGCTGAAGGCCGCGGACGCGTCTGACCTCGCCTCTCAACTGGCCGAACTGCTCGGTGAGGACTATGCCGGCGGGTATTACGACTCCGGCAAGCAGCAACTCATCATCAACGTCGTGGGCGACAACAACAACATCATCCTGGCGGAGAAGAAGGGCGCGGTGGTCCGTCAGGTCGAGAACAGCACCGCCGCGCTCAAGACGGCGTCGCAGACGCTGAAGGCCGACGCGACCATCCCCGGCACCTCCTGGGCCGTCGACCCCCGGACGAACAAGATCCAGGTCACCGCCGACAGCACCGTCACAGGTGCGAAGTGGGACCAGCTGGAGTCGACCGTCCAGACGCTCGGCGCGGGCGTGGCGACCATCAAGAAGTCCGCCGGTGAGTTCAAGACGTTCGTCGAGGGCGGCGACGCCATCTTCGGTGGCGGCGCGCGCTGCTCGCTCGGGTTCAACGTCGTCGCCGACGACGGCAGCCCGGCCTTCCTGACCGCGGGCCACTGCGGTGTCGCCGCCGCGGAGTGGTCGGACGCGCAGGACGGCGCGCCGATCGGCACGGTCGAGACGGCCACGTTCCCCGGTGACGGCGACTTCGCCCTCGTCAAGTACGACGACCCGGCGACCGTGGCACCCAGCACGGTGAACACCGGCGAGCAGACCGTGGAGATCCTGGCCGCCGCGGATGCCACGGTCGGCGAGACGGTCATCCGGATGGGCAGCACCACCGGTCTCAACGACGGTCAGGTCACCGGCCTCGACGCCACCGTGAACTATCCGGAGGGCACGGTCACCGGCCTCATCCAGACCGATGTGTGTGCCGAGCCCGGTGACAGCGGTGGTTCGCTGTTCACCGCGGAGGGCAGCGCGATCGGCCTGACCTCGGGCGGCAGCGGTGACTGCACCGTCGGTGGCGAGACCTTCTTCCAGCCGGTGACCACCGCGCTGACGGCCGTGGGCGCGACGCTCGGTGCGGGTGAAGAGGCCGGCGCCGGTGAGGAAGCGGGTGCGGGTGAAGAGGCCGGCGCCGGTGAGGAAGCGGGCGCCGGTCAAGAGGCCGGGGCCGGTGAGGAAGCGGGCGCTGGTGAGGAAGCCGGTGCCGGTGGTGACGCGGTCGGTGGCGAGGAGCAGGTCGGCGATGCGGGTGACCAAGCCGGTGACCAGGCCGGTGACGCTGCGGGTGATGGTTCGGGTCACGACCGGTGATCTGACCTTGCGTCAGTAGCGGTGCCGTTCGGTGCGGTCCGGTCCTCCGGCGGGAGGATCGGACCGCACCGTTTTTGTAGGGGCGGCCGGGTGGTTCGTTGGGTGCGGGTGAGTGGGGGCTGGTCGCGCAGTTCCCCGCGCCCCTGGGGGGTGGGGGTGTACGGAGATTGATGGGTGCGGGTCCGTCGTGGCTGGTCGCGCAGTTCCCCGCGCCCCTTACGGGGCTGGTGTGTGGCGCGGTTGTCCCCGCGACCCATTCGTTCGTCACGGGGTCGGTGTTGCCCGGAGTAGGAGCAGGGCTACGTCGTCCAGGCGTTGGGTTGCTGTGCCGCTGTGGTGGACGAGGCAGTCGGCCACCTCGTCCAGGGGGCGGTCGCCGATCTCGGCGAGGAGTTCCGCGAGGCCCGCCAGCGCGTCCTCGATGTCGACGCCGCGGGATTCGATCAGCCCGTCGGTGTAGAGGGCGAGCAGCGACCCGGGCGGCAGCGCCACGTCGGTCGTCGGGTAGACGGCGCCCGCGTCGATGCCCAGCAGCGGACCGCCCGCCAGGTCGAGGACCCGCACCTTGCCGTCCGGCCTGCGCACAAGGGGCGGCGGATGCCCCGCGCGGGCCATCACGAGCCGCCCGTGCGCCGGATCCAGCCGCAGATAGACGCAGCTCGCGAACAGTTCCGTGCCCAGGTCGATGAGCAGGCGGTTGGTGCTCCTCATGACCTCCCCCGGCGACTGCCCCACGGTCGTGTAGGCGCGTACGGCGGTACGGATCTGTCCCATCAGGCCCGCCGCGGTGACGTTGTGTCCCTGCACGTCCCCGATGACCGCGGCGGCCTCCGCCGTGGTCTCCGCGCCGGTCGGGACCAGGTCGTAGAAGTCCCCGCCGATCTCCATGCCCTGGGTGGCGGGCAGATAGCGGGCCGCCGCCTCGATGCCGGGCAGCGACGGCAGCGAGTGGGGCAGCAGCGCGGCCTGCAGGCCGTGTGCCAGCTTGTTCTTGGCGTCGTACAGGCGGGCCCGGTCGAGCGCCTGCGCGACGAGCCCGCTGAGGCTGGTCAGCACGGCACGCTCGTCGGCCGGGAAGGGATGGGGCGCCGCGTACGCGAGGACACAGGTGCCGACCGGCCGCCCGGACGCGATGAGCGGCAGATACGCCCAGGCCGCCATGTCACCGGCCGGCCGCTGGTCCGGGTACAGCCGCGCCAGTTCCTGACCGGAGGCGAAGAAGGCCGGTACCCCGCTCACCAGGGCGTGCGTGCCGGGCGAGGGATCACTGAGCTGCATTCCGTCGAACCGTTCCAGATCCCGCGGGTCCGGGTAGCCGCGCTGTCCCAGGACATGCAGCCGGCCCGCCTCCGAGCCGAGCATCACCAGCCCCTGGCTGCCGACGGCGGGGGCGATCTCGTCGGCGACCAGCTGGACCACGTCCTGCACACCCACCGCCTGCGTGAGCGCCCCGGCCAGGCTCAGCACCTGCGAGATGGAGACGAGACGCGTACCGGTCTCCCCGTGCCGGAAGGCGGCGGGACCCTCCCGTGCCACGGCCCGGGCGCGGGTGATGCGCACGCTCAGCCCGTTCGTACTGGGATAGAGGCGGAACGACAGCCACTCCGAGGGCGGGCGCAGCGCCACGAACGACGTCACCTGCTGGCTGATCAGCGCGGCACGGTAGCGGTCCTCGTAGACCGGGTCGTTCAGCCAGGGCACCGACGCCCACAGCTGCATGCCCAGCAGAGCGCTGACCGGCAGCCCCAGCAGCTCGGCCGACGCCGCGTTGGCGAAGGTGATCCGCCCCTGCAGATCCAGCGCGCACAGCCCGTACGGCAGACGCGCCACCATCCGCGACGCCTCGACCGTGCCGAGCGTCCCCGCCACGCTCGCGATGGGCGCGGGGGAGAGCAGATCGGGTTCGGGCCGGATCTGCCGGCCCGCCTCGTGGGCGCGCTCCAGCCGCAGCGCGAGCCGGTCGCAGGCGGCCGTCAGATGATCCCGCTCCCAGTCCGAAAGCTCCGGGGGATGCGCGCCCGGCCAGGTCACGAAGATCGCCCCGTACGTGGCACGGTCGGTCGCCACCGGCAGCGCGGCCAGCGCGAACGGGTACGGCAGGACCACCGAGATCCGCGGATAGCGCCGGGCCATGTCCTGCTCGCCGCCCACCCACACGAGCCGCCGGTGGCGCGCGGCCTCCGCCACCGGGATCGGCGCGCTCAGGCCCAGCCGTTCCCAGGGAGCCGCGAACGCCCTCGGCAGCCCGGCCATCACCGCCATCTCCAGGACCGGCTCGCCCGGGGTCAGCAGGTACACCGCGCCCGAGTGGGCGTGCACCTCGTCCATGAGCGCGGCCAGGGTCAGGGAGAGCAGCGGCCGGCCGACCGGAGCGGGGGCGGGCCGGGGCGGATGCCCGGATGCCTGCCAGTGGGACACAGCGACCACCTCCCTCGGCCACATGGAGGAGCCTTGGGGTCAAGGCTCCCCCGTGGGAGCGGTTCCCGCACGGCGAGGGTGCCCGGGTGCGCCGTCGCGCCTCCGCCGGGCGCCCCCACTGTCCGTTCCGTGCGCCGTTCTACGCAGCGTGACCCCTGTCGGCGGTATCCCCGGCAGGCCCCGGAAACTCTCCGTGACGCCGCCGAAGGGCCCGTGGGAGGGGCCTCGGGCACGTCCGGCCGACGGGCCGCCCCACTTCGTGACGGTCACAGGGGCTGCGCCCGCGTCCCGGAAGCGCTGTAATGACGGACGTGGTCAGTGAGGGCGATGCGGGACGCAGCACGAGAACGGTGCGTGCCGAACTTGCCCTCAAGGCGCTCCGCACGGACCTCGGCTCCCCCGAACGGCTGCGGAGCGTGCTCGAACAGGCACTCGTCTACGGCGGTGCGACCCTCGCCCTCGTGTACGCGCCGGGGGACCGCGGTGACCAGCTGTGTCTGATCGAGTCCGCGGGCGTCCCACGCGCCCTGTACGGCGTACGCGACAGCTATCCGCTCTCGGGCGGTTCACCCGCGGCCGACGCCTACCGCGCCGGACAGTCCCGGTGGCTCGGCCCCGCGGAACTCGCCGTACTGCCCGGCGCCCGGCCCGCACCGGCGGGGGAGCACTGGCTGGCGGCCCTGCCACTGCCCCCCGACCCGCGGGGCGGCGGCTGCCTGGTGGCCGTGAGCGAGAACCCGGGCGGCTTCGACACCGAGGACCGCAAGTGCCTGGAGCTGTTCGCCGAGGCGGTCTCCTTCCCGCCCCCGTCCGACACCGGCGAGTCCGAGCCGCTGCCCAGCAGCTCGTTCGGCCTCGCCATGGACTCCGGCCGGGTCGAGGTCGACGACGAGATGCTGGAACTGTTCGGACTCGTGCCCGACGAGTTCGACGGCAAGGTCGAGACCCTGCTGAGCATGACCGTGCCGGAGGACCTGCCCACGCTGATGTCCGTGGTGGAGGCCGACCACATGTCCATCGGCGAGCGCGAGCTGGAGTTCCGTATCCTCCAGCCCTCCGGCGACCAGCGGTGGCTGAGGCTGCGCGCCCGGCTGCTGCCCGCCGCCGACGGACGCCCGTCCCGGCTGGTGGGCA
Source organism: Streptomyces sp. NPDC127119 (assembly GCF_042677425.1). Lineage (NCBI taxonomy): Bacteria > Bacillati > Actinomycetota > Actinomycetes > Kitasatosporales > Streptomycetaceae > Streptomyces > Streptomyces sp. NPDC127119. The sequence goes on from NZ_JBHXTO010000033.1 coordinate 71,377, forward strand.
CCGTCGCCGACGCCTCCAAGCTGCGGTCCGGCGGCAACGAGGTGGCCCGCGTCCAGCGCCTCGCCGCCGCCCTCGCCACCGCGGGCACCGTCCGCGACGTCGGCCAGGCGGTCGTCACCGCCCTGCGCCGGCCCCTGCACGCCGACCGCATCGCCCTGGCCGAGCTGGAGGGCGACCGCCTCGTCGTCACCGTCCTCGACCCGCCGGAACCGGAGGCCTGGCCCGAGGTGTGGCGCACCGAGTGGCGCTCGGAGTGGCCCGACGCCCCCGTACGCACCATGCCGACCCTGGAGGCCGCCCTGCGCGAGGGCCGCGCGGCGATCTGGCCCGCCGGCACCCCGCTGGAGCCCGCGCTCGCCGACGTCGGCCCCGGCGGCCTCGCCGTCCTGCCCCTGCCGGCAGGCGGCCGGATGGCAGGCGCCTGCCTCATCGGCTGGGACACCCCGCACGACTTCGGCCCCGACGAGCGCGCCCTGCTCACCGCCTCCGCCGGTCTCGCGGGGCAGGCCCTGATGCGCGCCCACGCATTCGACGCCGAGCACGAACTCGTCGGCATGCTCCAGCGCACCCTCCTCCCGCGCCGGCTGCCGCCCCTGCCCGGCGCCGAGGCCGTCGCCCGCTATCTGCCCACCACGGCGGGCCTGGAGGTCGGCGGCGACTGGTACGACGTCATCCCGCTGCCCGACAACCACGTCGCCCTCGTCATCGGCGACGTCCAGGGACACAACGCCCAGGCCGCCACCCTGATGGGCCAGATGCGTACCGCCCTGCGCGCGTACGCCGTCGAGGGCCACCCCCCGGACGTGGTCGTCTCGCACGCCAACCGGCTCCTCATGGGCATGGAGACCGACCTCTTCGCCACCTGCTGCTACGTCGACGTGGACATGGCGGAGGGCACGGCCTGGTGCGTACGGGCCGGGCATCTGCCGCCGGTCCTGCGGCACCCGGACGGCACGACCGCCATCGTCGTCACGGAGGGCGGGCCGCCCCTCGGCGTCATCACCCAGGCCGACTTCCCGATGAGCCCGCTGCCGCTCCAGCCCGGCACCGTGGTGGCCCTCACCACCGACGGTCTGGTCGAGTCCTCCGAACTGGAGATGGACGACGGCCTGAACCGGCTCGCCGGCCAACTGGCCGCCGCCGACCCCGCCCACCTCGGACTCGTCGCGGACGCCCTCCTCGCGGACGCCAACCGCGGCGACGACGTGGCCCTGCTCCTCATGCGCTACGACGGCCTGGACCTGAGGCCGCTGCGGGAGAGCTGGACGGTCTGGCGCGTCCCCGAGGCCGTCCGCCACGCCCGCCGCTTCACCCGGCGCGCCCTGCGTGCCTGGGGCGTCAGGGACGAGCCCGACGCCATCCTGCTGATCGTCTCCGAACTCGTCACCAACGCCCTCGTGCACACCGAGGGCCAGGTCCGCCTCGACCTCACCCTCATCAGCAACCGCATGCGCGTCGCCGTCGTCGACGCCTCACCGCGTTCGCCGATCAAGCCCACGAGCATCGGCTGGGAGGCCACCGGAGGCCGCGGCATACTGCTGGTCGAGGCGCTCTCCGCCACCTGGGGGACCGTCCCGGTCAGCGGCGGCAAACAGGTCTGGGCCGAACTCCCCCTGATCGAGCCCGTCGGCGACTGACCGGAGAGACTTGCTCCCATGCGCCTCCTGCTCATGTCCGACACCCACCTCCCCAAGCGCGCCAAGGAACTGCCCGCACGACTCCTCGCCGAACTCCCGCGCGCCGACGTCGTGATCCACGCCGGCGACTGGGTGGACACCGCGACCCTCGACCTCCTCGAAAGCCGCTCGCAGCGGTTCATCGGCGTGTACGGCAACAACGACGGCCCCGATCTCAGGGCCCGCCTCCCCGAGATCGCCCACGCCGAACTCGACGGCCTGCGCCTCGGTGTCATCCACGAGACCGGCGCCGCCCAGGGTCGCGAACGCCGGTGCGCGGAACGCTTCCCCGACCTCGACGTCCTGGTCTTCGGCCACAGCCACATCCCCTGGGACACCACGGCCGCCACCGGACTGCGCCTGCTCAACCCGGGCTCGCCCACCGACCGCAGACGCCGGCCGCACTGCACGTACATGACCGCGACGGTGACGGACGGCGTGCTCGACGCCGTCGAACTGCACCGCCTGCCACCGCGCAACTAGGACCTGTCCGGTCGATCACGGCGAAGACGCGGGGTGTGGCACGCACATCTGCGGCGTTGTCGTCGGTTGCCGACGCTCCGCGTCGACGCCCTCCTCCGCCTTGCAGCTGCACGCACCACACCCCGCTCACCGGCGCCCAC
>NZ_JBHXTO010000034.1:0-21006 GCF_042677425.1 Streptomyces sp. NPDC127119
CATCAGCAGCGCCATGACGCCACCGATGCAGAAGAACGCGAACGACGTGACCAGGTACATCGTGCCGATCGTCTTGTGGTCCGTGGTGGTCAGCCGGCGGACGGCGGCGAGGCCGGGACGGCGGCCCGGACGTGGGGGCGCGAGCGCCGGGATGACAGTGTTGCTCTCCATGCCCCGCCTGTGTCCGCCGGCCCTTCCGACGTCACACCCGGGCGGAGCGACAAGGATCACCGAAACAGGTGTGACGATCGAGGACCTGCCGGACACGTACGGAACATGAGCAACGACGAGATCTTCGCCGCTGCCTATCGCGAGCACTACTGGGCGGTCAGCCGCTATGTTGCGCGGCGACTGGACGGCCGGACGAGCGACGTGGAGGAAGTGGTGGCGGAGGTCTTCACCGTCGCCTGGCGGCGCCGGTCCGACCTGCCCGCGTCCCCGCTTCCCTGGCTGTACGGCGTGGCACGCAACTGCCTGTCGAACGCGGTACGCGGCTACGGACGCCGACGGCGGCTGATGGACAGGCTCGGGAACGACGAGACCGCGCACGGCAGACAGATCGTGGACAGCCCCGACTCCGAGCGGCCCGCCGAGTGGGTGCACGACGCGCTGGCCCGCCTCTCCCCGGCCGACCAGGAGGTGCTGCGGCTCACCGCCTGGGAGGAACTGGGCGTCGACGAGATCGCCGTGGCCCTCGGCTGCGGCAGCCGAGCCGCGGCGATGCGGCTGAGCCGGGCCCGCCGCCGCCTCAGAACGGAGATCGCCCGCATGCGCATCGTGGTGAACCCGAGCGCCGGGCCCAGCGACACCCACTCCGACACCCACGCCGGCACCGACTCAGCATCCGCATCTGGCTCCGGCTCCGACAGCAACTCCGGCACCGACACTCCGAAGGAGCAGTTCCATGGCTGACGAACTCGAACTGCTGCGCCGGGTCAACCCCGTGCCCGTTGACGACCCCCGCTTCGCTGAAGGCCCGCTGGGCCACGAGGCCGAGAACCGGCTCAACCACCTCCTGACAGGCGCGGGCACAGAAACGGGCGTGAGTGGGGGCGACGAGCGCCGACCGGGACGGACCCGTACCCGCCTCGTCTGGGCGCTCGCAGCCACCGTGGTGGTCGCCGTGACCGCCACCGGTCTCCTCCTCGCGGGCCCGAACACCACCCCGGCCGTCGCCGCGCCCCGCCCGCTGGTGGTCCGGGCCGACTCCACCCCCGTACCCCTCGACAGGCTGGTCGCGAGGGCGGAGCGGGCCGAGCGGGACGCGGCGGACGGTCCGGCCGGGCTGCGCAAGGGCACGCATGTGCAGTCGTGGAGCGTCGGCATGTCGGAGGACGAGCCGCCGGTCACCCTGCCCGTGGAACGCGTCGTGCGCTGGAACGCCGACGACAGCCACACCGAGCTGGTCGTCGCGACCGACCCGCGCCACCCCGGCCGGCGGGTCCTCACCGACGCGGACGACGGCCCGCGCCTCGTCGACGACGGGCACGTCATCAGCGAGCAGACCTTCCCGCCGAGCTGGAGCGACGCCCCGCCCCAGTCACCGCCCCCGCACGACGCCACGCGGCTGCGCGCCTACCTGCGGGAGGCGCAGCACCTCGACACCCCGCCGACCACCGGCGAGCTGCTGGACGCCACCGCGGTGCTGCTCGACACCTGGACCCTCGGCGCCCGCGAGAACGCCGCGCTCACGCGGCTCCTCGCGGACGCGAAGGGGCTGAGGCCGGTCGGCCAGGTGACCGACCGTCTCGGCCGGCTCGGCCAGGCGTACGTGTACGACGGGGCCGGTTACCGCCGGATGCTGATCATGGACCCGGCCGACGGTGCCGTCCTGGGCCTGGAGGCCACCGCGGCCGTCGACGAGGACGCGTACGGCGTCGAGGCGGGCGACGTCATGGACTACAGCGCGTGGATCCGCTGATGCCCGGCCCCCTGATGACCCGCCCCCTGATCAGGCGCCGGTCTGCCGGACGGCCGCCTCGACGGTCTGGGACAGCAGCGTGGCGATCGTCATCGGACCGACCCCACCGGGCACCGGAGTGATCAGCGAGGCCCGCTCCCGGGCGCCGTCGAAATCGACGTCGCCGACGTTACCGGCGTTGTAACCGGCGTCGACGACGACCGCGCCCGGCTTGATGTCCTCCCCGCGGATCAGCCGGGGCCGTCCCACCGCGGCCACCACGATGTCCGCCTCCCGCAGGACCGACGACAGGTCGTCGGCCGGGGTACGCGAGTGGCAGTACGTCACCGTGGCGTCGCGGCCGAGCAGCAGCATGCCCACCGGCTTGCCGAGGATCGCGCTGCGGCCCACCACGACGGCCCGTCTGCCGGTCAGGCCGACGTCGTACGCGTCGAGGAGGCGCATGATCCCGCCCGGGGTGCAGGAGGAGAAGCCGGGCAGGCCGAAGCTCATCGCGGAGAAGGAGGCGAGGGTCACCCCGTCGACGTCCTTCTCCGGAGCGATCGCCTCGAAGGCCGCCCGCTCGTCGATGTGGTGCCCCATCGGGTGCTGGAGCAGGATGCCGTGCACGGTGGGGTCGGTGGACAGCTCGGTGAGCGTGCCGATCAGTTCGGCGGTCGTGGTCGCGGCGGGCAGGGACACGTGCCGCGAGGCGATCCCCGCCTTGCGGGAACGGTTCTGCTTCATGCGTACGTAGGTGACGGACGCCGGGTCCTCGCCCACCAGCACGGTGGCGAGACAGGGCGTCACCCCCGTGCGTGCGGTGAGGTCGGCCGCCTGCCGCGCCGTCTCCTCGACGATCCGCCGGGCGAGGGCGGTGCCGTCCATGAGTGTGGCCTGGGACATGTGCTGCTCCTGAGCGTCGTGGAAGATGCCCAGGCGCGCGGCTCGGACGATGTCGTCGGGCCGCTCCCCGGTGGTGGTCCACCTCAGCGCCAGTCACGGCCTGCGCATATTTTACGCCCGGTCGTCAGCGTCTCAGTGGGCTCCGCCGAGGTGTCGGTTTTGTCCGCGGGCCGGTGGGGGCCGGCCGCGCAGTTCCCCGCGCCCCTCGGGGGCTCGGGCTCGGGCCGGGCTTCAGGGTTCGTTCGTCAGGAACGCCGTCGCCTGGGCCTCCACGCGTACGGCTCCGATCGCTCCCGCCCAGCGTGCGACCTCCGTGGCGAGGGCCGTGGCGGCCGGTTCGTCGCCCGTGTCGCGGGCCAGGACGGCCAGGAGCATCTGCTGGGAGAGGGTGCCGGGGACGTTCCCGGCGCGGGCGCCGAGAGCGGTCGCCCGGGTCCAGCGCTCCCGCGCCCGGTCGTGGTCCAGATTGTCGTGGTCGTGGTCCCCGAGATGGCGCAGCGCCTCACGGGCCAGCAGGTCGTCGGCCGACTCCCCGGCGTCCAGCGCGAGTTCGTAGTGCGCGGGCGCCTCGTCCCGCTCGGCGAACAGGTTGTCGACGATCAGTCCGAGATACATCCGCGCCCAGCCCCGGCGCACCTCGTCGGCCGCCCGTGCGCACAACTCGTCCGCGCGCCGCCGCAGTTCCGCCAGCTCGGCGGGGTCCTTGCCCGCCGGACCGAACCGGAACGCACCGTCCCCGAGCAGCAGACGAAAATACGCGTGCCGCAGCCGTACGAAGTCCAGGTCCCAGCGCCCGACCGGCTCGGTGAGTTCGCCGATCGCCGTGTCCGCGGCGGCGATCCGGGCATCCGCGGTGTCCGTACCGCCGAACCAGTCGCGCTCCAGGGCGATCTGCGCCCCGGCGAGCGCGAGAGCCGCCCGGTCGCGCGGCTCGGTGGTGACGGCGGCGTCGAGGAGGCATAACGCGCGCTGCCACCGTCCGGCCCGGGCCAGTTCACGCGCCGCGGCGGTGACCTCGTCCACCGGGAGGGCGGCGTGCGGCGTGCTCGTCTCTGTCATGGCGAGGAAGGTAGTAAGCAGAAAAACCATCCACAAGGAAACTATTGCGCGACTTCAGGACATCGGGCCACGGCCGCCTCGGACGGGGCGGAAGGATCACCGACGTGCACGTGCCGCCCGCAGTGCCGACCGGAGGAGAGCGGCGGACACGCGTCGGCCCGCCCCGCGAGCCGGCCGGGGCCGCGCCGGTGGCCCCGGGCTCAACCGCGCCGAGAAGGTCCAGGTCAGACGTGAGGTGATCCGGACCCTCGGCGTCATTCCTCGGCGTCCCAGGCCTGGAGAACGATCTGGTCGACGATCTTGCCGTCGCGCAGCGACATCATCGAGTTGGCGAGCACCCTGACGCCGTCGGGGTACAGACAGGATTCCTGGAAGGCGACGTGATCCCCCTGGACCACGCACTGATCCAGCGTGTGCGTCATGTCGCGGCTGTAGACGTCGGCGAGCATCCCGCCGATCTGCTCACGGCCGCGCATGACCATCGGATGGCTCGGCTGGGTGTTGCGGTCGACGACGCGCAGTTCCGCGTCGTCCGCGTAGAGCGACAGCAGTGCCGTCGCGTCCTGGCCTTCGATGCCCCGGCGCAGTGCTTCGGTGTCGAAGCCGGGGCCTGCCGCGGTGTCCATGACGGACCTCCTTGTGGACCACTGGTGAAGGCCGCGGCCCGTGGTGCGGAGCGGGCCGCAGAAGGCCTCTCCTTCGAGACTCCTCCGGCACGGGAACCTCGGCAAACGCAGCCGTGACGATGCGCCTGTCGGGTGAGGGGCCGGTCGGGGCCGTGTCCGCGGGCAGCTTGTCACCGTTGCTGAAAGCATGATCTCAACACGACGTATTGTCGCCGCCGTTGGCCTCGCCATCAGCGTCACGGGTCTCGCCGTACCGTCCGCGGGTGCCGCCACGGTCCCCGAGACGGGAAAACTGGACCCCATCGCGGAGCTCGACCAGATCGCCGTGAGCGACCTCCCCGTCGAGCACAGGAACAAGATTCCGAAGATCTCCGAAGGCATCCAGGAGCTCAACCAGCTGAACGGCCTCTACCAGCTGGAGCAGCTGCACCAGGTGACCGACCTCGCCGCCCCCGTCACCGGACTGCTCCCCGCCGTCGAGTACTGAGTCGCCGAGTACTCAGTCGTCGAATACCGAATCGTCTGGTTCCGGGCCGTCTGATTCCGAGTCGTCCGGCACCCGGCCGTCGAGCGCCGGGCCGACCGCTCGCCGTGTGCGTGGCAGAGAGGCCCGGTGACGATCCGGTGGTCATCGGCCCTGCCCGGATGCGCGCGCGGACGGTCCGGGCGAGGCTGAGGGCATGTCGGAACACCCCGCAGTACTCGTGCATCCGCCGCGCGGCGACGGCGGCCGGCGCGTGACGGTCCACGGCGAGCCGATCGGCACCGCCATGAACCTCCCGGACATCGTCGAGTTCCTGCGCCGCGCCGGGCTGGACTTCGACGAGAACGAGGTCGCCGTGTCACCGCTCATCGAGTGGCGCGGCGGCGGCTCCTCGTACTGGGGGCCGGAACCAGGACACTGACGCGAGCCCACGGGTCCCCTGCACGCCATCCGTGCCTGCAGGGGGCCCGTTCTCATGTCAGCAGATGCTCTGCGTGCTGTTGACCAGCGTGTTGTTGCGGAACGTCGTGTTGGTGCCGCACGGACTCTCCCTGATCACGGAGTTCGTCACCGTCAGGTTCTGGACGGTGATGTCCGAGTTGTTGGGGAACTCCGTGCGCGCGGCCAGCCGGATCTCCCCGCCGCCCGTGACGCTCCCGCTCTGCGCGGCGAGGTTCACGTTGTAGCAGTTCTCGATCAGGATCGCGTTGTTGCCGGTGTTCGAGAGCGTGACCCGGTCGATGGTCGCGCCACCGCTCTCCGAGACGCAGAAGACGCCCCGGCCGCCGCCGCGTGCGACGACCTCGCCGACCCGGACGTTGGTCGCGTAGCTGCTGCCGATCCGGCCGTTGCGGTTGGCCATCCGGAAGGCCGCGTAACCGGTGCCGGTGCCCGCCCCGTCCGCGTCCACCTTCGTGACGGTGGCGTTGATCGTCTGGTTCAGGAGCAGGCCGGACTCGCCCACGTTGCGCGCGGTGACCGTGCCGATGGTGATGCCGTCGACCCCGTACGTCTCCACGGCATGGCTGCTCGCCCCGGACACGTAGACAGTGTCGATACGGACGTTGCGGGTCCACTGGGTGGTGTCGCCGCGGTTGTCGATGCGGACGCCGAGACCGGCCGACAGGCGCATGTCGATCTGGCCGAGGACCACGTTGGTGACGTTGCGCATGAAGATGCCGTAGAGCGGGGCTCCGGTGACGTTCAGGTGCTGGACCTCGATGTCCTGTACGCCGCGTGCGTAGACCGGTGCCTGGTCGCCGGTGCCCGAACCGGTGACGTTGATGGTGCCGCACACGTCGAGCACGGTGTAGCTCGGCAGGGAGACCCTGGACCCGGCGCTGATGCTGCCCGAGCCGCGCACGACGACCCGTTCCTTGGAGGTGCGCCCCGCCGTGAGGCTGCTGACGGCCGCCTGCATCGCGGCCCGCATGTCGGTTCCGGTGTAGACGACGCCGGTCCCGCGCCGGGCGGTCCAGGTACTGCCGCTGAGCGTGGCCTCGGCCTGGTACGAGCCTTCGCCGCACGCGGCCGCCGGGGCGGCACTCGCGGGGGCCGCACTGGCCGGGGCGGTGAGCAGGGCCGCCGCCGTGACCAGGGTCGTCGCGCAGGCGGCGAGGACACCTGTGCTCCTGAGGCGGGGCCGTGGGGTCGAGCGAGTGAGGTGAGGTGCGGCTCTGCGTCCCATCTCGTCTTCTCCTGTGTGGGGGTGGATAGCAAGCGTTTTCTACGGTGGGGTGCGGTGAGTGTGGCAAGGGCTTTCTGAGGCGTCAAGAGGCTTGTGGGGGAGGGGAATCGGTCACATCTCGCGGCGTACGAGGAAGTCGAGCAGCGCTCGCAGGTCGTCGGTGCTGCGGGTGCTGCGGGCATCGCGCGCGTCTCGGGTGCCGTGGGTGGTGCCGGTGCCGGTGCCGGTGGTCGTGGGGAGGCTGTCGAGGCAGGCGTCGACGACGGCGATGTGCCGGTGGGCCTCCGCCGTCGCTGCCGCGCGCCCGCCCGCGTCCTCGATCAGGGACGCGGCGCGCCGGGCGTCCGCCGCGTCCAGGGGGTCGGCGGAGTTCAGGAGACGGGCGAGCGGCCGGGCGGCCGACGTGCCGAGAGCCGCCAGGACCGGGAACGTCTTCTTGCCCCGGAGCAGGTCCGCGTGGACCGGCTTGCCCGTCACGGCGGGATCGCCCCAGATGCCCAGGAGATCGTCGACCACCTGGAAGGCGACGCCCAGATGACGGCCCGCGCGGTCGAGCGCGGCGACCGTCTCGCGAGGGGCGCCGGCGAGCATGGCGCCCAGGGCGGTCGCGCAGCCCAGCAGGGCGCCGGTCTTGTGTTCGGCCATCGCGCGGTACTCGTCCGGGCGCACCGCCTCCGGGCCCGTCCAGGGGCGGCTCTCGAAGAGCAGGTCGTCGGCCTGACCGCGTACGAGGTCGTTGAGCGCGGTGGACAGGTGGCGTACGGCCGAGGGGATGTCGGCGCCGGGTGCGGCGGCGAGGGTCTCCACGGCCAGGGCGAACAGCGCGTCGCCCGCGAGCACGGCCGGGCCCGTGCCGTACGCCTTCCAGACCGTGGGGCGCCCGCGCCGGGTCGGGTCGCCGTCCATGATGTCGTCGTGGAGCAGCGAGAAGGTGTGCACCAGTTCCACGGCGACGGCCGCGGTCACTCCGGCGCTCTGCGGGGCGCCGGCGGCTTCCGCGCCCAGCACGGCGAGGGCCTGGCGCAGGCCTTTGCCGTGCGCCGGTGGGGAGACGGGCGCGCCGCCCGGCTCGCACCAGCCGAGGGAGTAGGCGGCCATCTCGCCCACCCAGGGATGCAGCCGCCCGATCGCGTCGGCCAGCGCGGGGCGTACGAGGGTGCGGCTGTGTTCCAGCAGGTGCGCTGCCCGCTCACCTGCGCGTGCCCCTGCGGCGGGCCGGGCGCGCCGGGCGGGGGAGAGCGCGGAGGACATCGTGGTCATCGTCGGCTCCCCGCGTCGGTCTGGCCCGGCATGAGCGGAGCGGGGCGCGGGGCGTTGGCGGGAGGGGCGCTCGCGGCTGCCCTGGAGCCGGGTGTGACGGGGTGGTCGAGGCCGGGGGCGAGTTCCGGGTGCGGCTGCGGGTACGGGCCGGTCGTGGCGCCGGTGGGGGCGGGGAGCTTCGCGGTTGCTTCCGTTCCGGGGGCGGTCTGGGCGGGTGCTTGCGGGCTGGGCGGCCCGGTCGGGGTGGGCGTTGTCACGCCAGGTCCGGTCCGGGTGTCGGGCGAGGTGTCGGATGGCTTCCGGTCGTCGGTCGCAATGCCGGGCTCGGCCTGCGTGTACGGCGAAGTGTCGTGCTCGCCCCGGACGTCCGTCGCGGCGCCGGACGCGACCGGGGCGTCTGGCGATGTGCCGGGCCCGGCCGGGGCGGCAGGTGAAGTGTCGGGCTTGCTCTGGACGCCCGTCGCGGTGCCGGGCTCCGTCCGGGTGTCCGTCGACGTGGCGGGCCCGGCCGTAGCGGCTGGTGAAGTGCCTTGCCCGGTACAGGTGTTCGTGGCAGTGCTGGGCGCGGTGTCGGAGTTGGTACCCGGCCCAGGAGCGATGCCGAGTTCCGTCTGGGCGTGGGACACCATGCGGTGTGCGTGGCGGAGGCCGATCTGGTCCAACACCTGGGCCAGGTCCGCCAGTTCGGCCGCGGTCTCGTCCAGGTCGCGGCCCAGGCGGGCGAGGGACTTGGCCAGGCCGAGCCGGGAGAGCGCCTCCCCGCGCGGCTCGCTCATCGCCCGGAACTCCGACAGCGCCAGTTCGTAGAGGTCCCGGGCCTCCGCGTAACGCCCCGCGCGGTACAGGACGTTGCCGCGCATCTTGTGGTTGTACGCCAGCGCGCTCGACAGGTTCATCTCGCGGCACGTCACCTCGGCCTCGGCGAGCAGACCGAGCGCCCGGTCCGCGTCCCCGTCGCGCACGGACACGATGTCGGCGAGACCGCGCAGCGCCCACGCGTGACCGCGCCGGTCGTCCGCCCGCCCGGCGATCTCCGCCGCCTCCTCGAACATCGCGTACGCCGTGTCGTACGAACCGGTGTTGCGATGCATCTGCGCGATGCCTTCCAGCGCCCACACCGTGTGCCGCGCCTCGCCGCGTTCGCGCGCCTCCGCCAGCAGCTGCTCGTGCAGGGCGCCGACCGCCGCGTAGTCGCCCTGGATGCGGCCGGTCTCCGCCATCCCGGCCAGCGAGTAGCCGCGTACGACGATGTCGCCGCCGCGTTCGCCGAGTTCGGCGGCGAGCCCCAGCAGACGCCAGGCCAGCGGGAACGCGCCGCGCTGCCGGGCGAGCGTGCCGCCGCTCCACAGGGCCCACGCCATCGCGGCCGTGTCCTTCGCCTCGCGGGCCGCGCGGTAACTCGCCTTCCACGCCCGGTCGGCGTCGCCCACCTGCCCGAGCCGCCGGTGCGCCTCCGCGACCGCGAGACCCGAGCGGGCCGCCTCTCCCCGCGCCCCGGCACGCTCGGCCTCCCGCAACTGCTCGGTGCCCGCGGCCAGTACGTCGACCAGTGAGGAGTTCACGGACAGGGTGGTGAGCGCGCCTTGGTACTCGGGCGCGAATGCCTTGCCGTACATGGGTGCCTTTCGGTCCGCCGGGTGCGGTGGGCGCGGCGGACCTGTCTATACACAGTATGTATACATGCTGTGTATAGTGCCCCGGTTCTTCGCCTCGGATCACTGTCCTGGGTTCGACGGGTCACCGGCGCCGCCGCGCCACCTCGTTGTGGATCAGGACGAGGATCGCGGCGGCGGGGTTGCCTCTGAGGCGCACATCACTGCGCCAGGGGGCCGGTCGGTCGGCCGGCGGGCCGCTCAGTCGGCGGTCGACAGCCCCCGGGCGTAGGCGGCCTGGCCCACGTGCTGCAGGTCGTCGGAGAGCACGCTGACCAGGCGGGCGCCCAGGGTGACGGCCGGGGTCCAGTTCTCGTCGACGATGCGGTCCAGGTCCTCGGCGCGCAGATCGCTCAGCGCCCGCAGGGTCTGCTCGTGCACGGCGTCGTAGTAACCGGTCAGGAGGTCGGCCGAGTCCACCCGGACCTCGGCGACCTGCCGCGCGTCATGGCCGTAACCCGTGTCGTCCTCGGAGAGCGGCAGTGCGAAGCGGGCCGCCCAACCGCCGGACAGCCAGACCTGCTTGAAGCCGAAGGCGTCGGCGACGTGGTCGTCCTGGACGCGGGTGAGGTGCCAGATCAGCCAGCTGATCGAGTTGGCCGTGCCACCGGGCCGGGCGTTGAGCTCGTCGGGGGAGAGGCCGACGACGGCGGCGTGCACCTCGTCCTTGATGCGTCCGTAGGCTTCGACCAGAACGTCCTGGGCGTGCATGGGTTCCTCCGGGCTCTTTTTCCGTGGACATACGTCCCGCCCAGTGTCCCCCGTGGTGCTGCGGAGTGCGTCAGTGCCAGCCGGAGTAGGACCCGGCGTACGGTCCGGAGAAGGGCTCGTCGCAGAGCTTGAACACCGGCTCGCGGCGCACCGGATCCGACGACGTGGTGAGCTGGACGCGGTCGCCGGTGCGGATCGCGACGAGCGGCCCCGAGACCCGGCCCCTGACCGTGAATCCCTCCGCCATCTCGACGAGCGAGACATTGCGCGCGCCGGGAGTGTTGCGCTGCACGACGGTCGCGTGGCGGATGACACCGAGGCCCGCGCTGCGTTCCGTGAGCAGATCGCTGCCCGCGCAGACCGGGCAGAGCAGCCGGTGGAACGTGCTGGACCCGCACCAGCGGCAGCGTTGGTACACAAGCCCCTCTTCGGCGGGTCCCGCGGCCGCCGCCGCCCCGGTCCCCGCAGCCGTCCCCGGGTCGAGTAGGCCCGTCGTGGTCCCGCTTCCTCGGTGGAACACGATGTCATCTCCCTGCGCCTGGCCGGAATCTGAGGTGCGCGCAGCGTCGCGCACGGCCTCAGAATATGGCACGCGGTGCCACAGGTAAAGGAACTCAGTACCCTCAATCGTGAGGGGATCAGGCAGGATCGCGGCCGAGTGTGGTCTCGATCTCCTGGACGACCCGCCACAGCGGGGCGCCGCGCCGGGACACGACGACGACCACATCGTCGTCGTCCTTGCCGCCGCTCCAGGCCCCGTTCCCGTCCGCTCCGGGCCCGCGTGCCGTGCCGTCCGTCGCCTGCTCCGGCCCGAACACCCCCTGGACATGGGCGAGGGCGTGGTCCACCTCGGCACTCGCGTCGCCGCGGCCGTCCGAACGCAGCCAGGACCGCAGCCCGTTGTTGTGCGCGGCGACCACGGCCGCGGCGATGACGTCGGCCCGCAGCGTCCCGTCCGGCCGGCCCGCGAAACGTCCGCGCAGATACTCGGCCAGCGCCCGCTCGTACCGCCAGACCACCGAGAGTTCGTACGTCCGCAGCCCCGGGACCTTTCTGGTGAGGTGGTAGCGCTGGACGGAGAACGCCGGGTTCTCGGCGTACATGCGCAGCACCAGGCGTGCGGCGTCGCAGACGCGCTCCACGGGTTCGTGCGTGGGGCCGCTCTCGCCCAGGAAGGCGGTCATCCGGGCCAGGCAGCCCTCGTGGTCGGGGAAGACCACGTCCTCCTTGGAGGGGAAGTACCGGAAGAAGGACCGGCGTCCGACACCCGCGAGGGCCACGATGTCGTCGACGGTGGTCTGTTCGTACCCCCGCTCCACGAACAGATGGAACGCCGCCGCCACGAGGGACTCCCGCATCGGCGGCTTCGGGTTGCTCACGTCGGCCGCCCGGCCGGGACGGGGTGCCTCGCTCATGGTGGCGAACCTAGCACCGCACGAGATGCTGATGGCACTCAGTGTGCTCCGAACGGGGAACTGAGTGCCATCGTTGTCATCGTGTTCCGGGGTGTACGCGCGGGACGGCGGGTGACCGGTTCAGTGGCCCTGGCGGGCGCCGTGGCTCTCCACGAGCGCCTGGGTGATCACGCGGACGCCCCGGGCGATGTGGTTCAACTGCGTCAGCTCTGCCGCGTACAGCTTGATCGCGTGCTCGATCACGGACTCCGGCATCCCCATGGCGGGCAGCTCGGCCCGTGCGCTCTGCAGCGCGGTGCGCACGACCCGGATCTCCTGCTGGAGCTGGATCTGCGCGTGGCGGGCGAGCAGGACGGGCTGACGGATCAGCAGCGGGTAGCTGGCGTAGCGGGTCGGCACCAGCTCGCGCAGCCATTTGGCCGCCGATCGTTCCCAGTCACGGTTGCCGGGCGTCTTGACCTGACAGGGCCAGTCCGTGCTGATGGGTGAGTACGTCAGGGACATGGGGATCGCTTCCGAGGTGGCCGGCGGGCGGTTCTGGTCGTTCTTGGCGGCCCCGGCCCAGGGGATTGACCGGGGCCGCCACGGGCGTGCGTGAGCGGTGCCCGTTCCTGCGCCCAGGGCGGTGCGAGGCGGGTGCGCCGCGATCCCGGGCGACCGGGACCCCACCGGATCCGCGATCAGCGAGAAGTATTCATATATACCGTCTGGTAAGCAAGGGTATGTAAAAATTCATGTGCCTGTGAGGCTGAATTTCGCCTTGCGGAATGCTGGAGTCATATGCCACTGAAGGGGCGATGAGGGCCGGAACGGATCAGTCCTGATCAATGACTTCTCTGGGACTGATCAAGGACTGATCAAGGGCCGATCAGTCCTTGATCAGTCCTTGAGGAAGAAGACGTGCTCGTCCGCGACCTGTTCGTAGTCCTCCAGACGGGCCTGCGTCCGCTCGGGATCGGCGTCGGTCATGGCCTGGAGCAGAGCCGCGGACAGCACGACGGGCGCGGCGTACGAGTCGAAGACGAGCCGTGCGCCGGTACCGGTCGCGAAGACGACGTCGGCCTCGTCGGCCAGCGGCCCCAGCCCCAGATCGGTGACCAGGGCGACGCGCAGACCGGCCCGCCGGGCGACCCGCATGGCCGTCAGCGTCTCGTGCGCGTGCCGGGGCATGGTGAAGGCCAGCACCCATGTGCCACCCGCCTCGCGCGACTGCAGCAGGGCGTCGTAGGCGACACTGCCGCCCCGGGTCACCAGCCGGACGTCGGGGTGGATGCGCCGGGCGGCGTACGCGAAGTATTCGGCCAGCGAGCCGGAGATCCGCAGTCCGAGGACGGTGAGCGGAGTGGACTGCGACAGCGCGCGGCCGGTCTCGATGACCTGTTCCGGATCGGCGAAGTCGCGGCGCAGGTTCTCCAGGTTGTCGATCTCGGCGTCGACGGCGGCCTGCAGCTCGTTGGGCCGGGCCTCCTCGGCGGCGTCGGGTGAGCCGGCGAGCTTGCTGAGCGCGATCGACTGGAGGCGTTCCCGCAGGGCGGGGTAGCCGCTGAAGCCCACCGCCGTCGCGAAACGGGTCACCGAGGGCTGGCTCACGCCCACGCGCTCCGCGAGATCCGTGATCGACAGGAAGGCCGCGTCGGTGATGTGCTCGATCAGGTACTGGGCGATGCGCCGCTGGCCGGGGGAGAGCCGGGGGCCGTCGAACAGGTCCCGCAGCCGGGTCGTGGGAGCGGCTTCCGCCTCCGTGACCGGTTTCCCCGAACTGATCGCAGACGCCTGCGCGCGGGCCTGCTGCGGCGATGGCACCGGTGCGCCTCCTTCGTGTCCCACTGTGGTTCAACATAGCCCACACCCCGCGACGGGCGACCTGCCCGAGGAGTGCGGGGAACGGCGCAGCTTTTTGCTTTCAAGGGGTGCGGGGAGCGGTGCGGCGGGCCACGGCGCCCGCACATACGCACGCATCCAACCCACTGACCGTCCACGCAACGTACCCCTGGCATGATCGTGCCCATGGCTGAACGCGTGATCGCCGCATGTGACGGGGCGTCGAAAGGAAACCCGGGCCCCGCAGGCTGGGCCTGGGTCGTGGGGGACGGTACGGGAACCCCCACGGAATGGGAGGCGGGCCCGCTCGGCACCGCGACCAACAACGTCGCCGAACTGACGGCACTGGAACGGCTGTTGACGGCCGTGGACCCGGGTGTGCCGCTGGAGATCCGGATGGACTCCCAGTACGCGATGAAGGCGGTCACCACCTGGCTCCCGGGCTGGAAACGCAAGGGCTGGAAGACGTCCGCGGGCAAACCCGTGGCCAACCAGGAACTCGTCGTACGGATCGACGAGCTGCTCGACGGCCGCTCGGTGGAGTTCCGCTACGTGCCCGCGCACCAGGTCGACGGCGACCCCCTCAACGACTTCGCGGACCGGGCGGCGAGCCAGGCCGCCTTCGTGCAGAAGCCCGCGGGCAGCGAGCAGGGCTCTCCGGAGCCGCCGAAGTCCTCGGCGGCCAAGAAGGCGGCACCGAAGACGGCCTCCGCGAAGAAGCGGACCACCACTTCCTCGTCGTCCGCCGCCTCCTCGTCGTCCTCCTCGCGCACGCTCAAGGCCAAGTTCCCCGGCCGGTGCCGCTGCGGCCGCTCGTACGCGGCGGGCGAGACCATCGCGAAGAACCCCGACGGCTGGGGCCACCCGGAGTGCCGTACAGAGGCCCAGTAGCGCCCCCGGAACGCACCCTGACCCACCCCCGACCTGCCCGTTTCCGCCCCGGATGCGAAACCCGCCACCTGCGGTGACCCTTGAT
Source organism: Streptomyces sp. NPDC127119 (assembly GCF_042677425.1). Lineage (NCBI taxonomy): Bacteria > Bacillati > Actinomycetota > Actinomycetes > Kitasatosporales > Streptomycetaceae > Streptomyces > Streptomyces sp. NPDC127119. Next base: position 14,498 of record NZ_JBHXTO010000034.1, read on the forward strand.
ACGTAGGGGTGAACCGATCAGGAGGATGACTCATGTCCGTTATGGACAAGATCAAGGGCATGCTTAAGGGCCACCCGGAGCAGACGAGCAAGGGTATCGACAAGGCCGGTGACTACGTCGACGGCAAGACCGGGGGCAAGTACAGCGGTCAGGTCGACACCGCCCAGGACAGGCTCAAGGACCAGTTCGGTTCGGGCAAGGACGACAATCCGCCGCGGTCCTGACACCGCGGTCGTACACGAGTGCATGAGTGCATGAGTGCTTGAGACGGGCCGGCCTCCTCGGAGGCCGGCCCGCTCTATTCACAGTCCCTTTCCGCAGTCCTACGAGGTCAGCGGCCCCGGGGCTCCGAGGGGTGGCAGACGACCGTGGGCCCCGCCAGCATCCCGCCGGTGTAGAGGCTCTGGCCCCGCGGCATCCAGTACCCCAGCTTCGAGACGACGCTCGTGCAGGCGTTCGCGACCCTGGCGTGGACGACCACGGTGGAGGGCCGGCCCGGTTGCAGGTCGGTCAGGGCGCAGTCCAGCGCGTACATGCTGCGGGCCGTCGACGGATGGCGGCCGGTGAGCGGGTTGACGCAGCGAGCGTCGGACGTGGTCAGTTCCACGCCCGAGGCCTCCTCCCCGATGAGTCCGAAGCGGGCGCTCCCGTCCCCCTCGTCGCTGTCGCGCGCCACGGTGTACGTCAGGGTGGTCGACGAGTGCGGTCGCAGGGTGTGCCGGTCGACCTCGATGCGGTGCGTGGCCACGGGCTTCGGGTCGGTGAGGGTCAGCGTGGCGCGGACCGTCCCCCGCAGGTCCACACCGGCGGGCGAAGAGCGGACGTGCACCGTGCCGCTGACCTCGTACGTTCCCGGCCCCGGGGTCTCCCGGCCGCCGGGCAGCGGGCCCGTGGCGACGGTCCGGCCGTCCCGCCGCAGGGTCCAGGTCCCCGAGGTCAGACAGGCGTACCGGACGGCGGTGCCGGAGCGCCGGCAGGTGGCCGGGGCCGACAGTGACGTTCCCGCGCCCCCGCCGCTCGCGCAGAGACTGACGGAGGCCCGCTGTCCGCCCGGCCCCCTCAGGGTGCCGCCGGGGGAGCAGACGGTCGCAGCCGACGCAGCGGGCGGCGGTTCCGGTGCCCGGTGCCGGGGCGCCGCCCCCGCCGGTGCTCCCACCGCCGTCCAGCCCGTGACGGCCAGTACGGCCGCCGCGGTCAGCAACAGGGGTGTCCTGCGGAATGTGGGACGTACCGGCACGGGAACTTCCTCCTCGTCGGGGCGGCGAGCGGCCGGATGCCGGTCGCGTGCGTCGAGGAGAGGATGCGGAACGCCCGGGAGCTCGGACGGTTCCCACGCCGGGCGGTACGGGTCAGGGCCGGTACGCGTCGCCCGGATGGGCCAGGTCGTACGGGCGCGGGTACGCGGTGGGCCGGTAGGTGGTGTAACGGGCCGGGGTGGTCGGATCGGCCTGCGCGGCACGCGAGTTGAGAGCCGCCGCCCCCGTGTCGCCCCACCGGCCCGTGTCGACCCGGTGTTCCAGCGTGTCCAGCGCGGCGAGCTGTTCGGCGGGGCTGAAGGTGCAGTGGCCCGCGTTGTCGACGTACGCCTGGCGGAGCAGGTGCCGGGAGCCGCCCGCGGTGGCGGCCCGCAGGTAGGCGCTCTCCGTCTGCACGGGGACGAGGGCGTCGCCGGTGGTGTGGAGGGTGAGCTGCGGCTTCGTCAGCCTGCCGGTGAAGGCGTTGGTCCAGCTCATCCAGTCGACCGCCGCCGTGTCGGCCTTGATGCGCGGGGTCTTGTTCAGCGTCCTGAGGTCGTCCGTGAGGGAGCGTCCCGCGGCCTTGTAGAGCCCTTTGACCTCCTCGTACGCCGAGGACGCGCGCAAGAGTCGCGTGTAGTCGACCCCGGTGTTCCACGACGCGTTGCCGCCCGCCAGCGTCTCCGTGTCCTGCCGCCAGCTGAACGCCGCCGTCGCGAGGAGACCCCGGACGGCGGTGTACTGGTTGGCCTGCTGTGCGGTCCAGTCGGTGGGCGCCGGGCGGGGCTGCGAGGGGTCGTTCCAGCCGGGGATGTTGTGCAGGGCCGCCGCGAGGGCGATACGGGCGCGGCCGGCCGCGGAGTTCTGCGCCTCGGCGACGACGCCGCTCAACGCGCCGGCGGCGGCCGTGGCGGTCGCCTGGTCCGGGAAGTCGGCCAGCGGGATGGCGGCACCGGGTGCGAGGAGGGCCTTGAGGGCGAAGACCGGGTCGAGGGTGTTGTTCCAGTTGGCGACACCTCCGTGGACGAGGCCGCAGACGGACAGGGTGCCGTCGACGCGGTCCGCGTGGTGCTCGGCGATCCGTGTGGTGACGAATCCGCCGTAGGACTGGCCCCAGGCGAGGGTCCGCCGGGCCGCACCGAACCGTGCGGTGAAGGCGTCGAGCGTCGCCAGCTGGTCCGGCACCGCGTGCTCCACCGCCCATCCGGTGGTGGCGTACGACGAACCGATGAGCGCGTACCCGTCCTTGAGGAGAAGGCCGCGGGTGGCGGCGTCGGTGACGTTCTGGGCCGGGTTCGGGGCGCCCCTGGGCCGGAAACCGTGACTGAACAGGAGCACGGTGCCGTTCCAGCCGGCGGGGACGTCCATGACGTACGTCGCGCCGGAGGACAGGGTGCCTTCCACGTGCACGTCTTCCGCGCGTACGTCCTCCGCGGTGACGGATCGGGCCGGGGCGGCGGTGGCCAGTAACAGGACGGCGACCGGGAGGAGGAGACGATGCTTCATGCGGGGACCCTTCCGGGGCGGGGGAGGGGGCAGGGACTGGGTGGCCCCAGTGAAGTTAGGCATGCTCCTGTCGACCGTCAACAATCTGCGCAACATCAATGCGTGCCGTGCCCTGCCTGTGCCGTGCAGCGCCGCGCATGGCCCGGCGCTGTTCACGGCTCGGCGCCCACCTCCATGCCTAGGGGCGGGCGCCTGACGGTCGTGCCCGGGAAATGATCGGCACCCGGTGATCAGGTGCCAGCGATCAGGAACCGGCGATCAGGAACCGGTGGGACAGGTGTTCCGGTACTCGCTGATCTGGGTGTTGGTCGCGGGCGCCGGGCACAGGAACTTGTCGTAACGCACGTCCTCGTCGACGAACCGCTTCAGCCAGGCGATGCCGTACTTCGCGATCGTCACGTTGGAGGAGAGTGCCACGTTGTGGTCGGCGCCCCGGAGTTCCAGGTAGGCCTTCTCCGGCGCGGCGGTGAGGCTGTCGTAGAACACCTCCGCGTGCGAGCCGGGCGAGGCGATGGCGTCGTTCTCGGCGCCGATGATCATCGTGGGTACCCGGTCGGTCTGCCAGGTCTTGTCGTTGTTCCAGGGCATCAGCGGCACGGCCGCCTTCAGTGAGGGCCGCGACTCGGACGCCTTGAGCGAGCCCCCGCCGCCCATCGAATGACCCATCACCGCAAGGCGGTTGGGGTCGATCCGGGTCCGTACGGAACTGGACTGGACGAGGTAGTCCAGTGCGTTGAGCATCTGGGTGGCGCGGTCGTCGGGCTGGTCGAAACCGGAGTTGGTCTCCAGGGTCAGGACGACGAAGCCCTGGGACGCGAGGCGCGGGCCGTACCAGCTGATCAGCGCCTCCGGCGTCAGGAACCCGGGGCTGACGACGACGGCCCCGAAGGTGCCCTGGCTCGTGTCGGTGGGGTAGTAGGCGGTGCCCTGCTTGAAGGTCGGCCCGTCCACCGTGGTCTGCGCGGTCGCGAAGGGGCCGCGCTCGGCGGTGATGGACTGTTCGGTGGGGTCCGGGCCCCGTTGGTAGTCCCCGGGTCCGGCCTGAGCCTCCTGGGGAAGGACGCTCACGCTCACCGCCAGGGCGGCGGCGACGGACAGGAGGCCGAAGCGTTTCGCGGTGCGGGTGCTCACATGTCTCATGCGGGCAGAGCATGGTGACGACACGTCAGTGCCGCTCCTGGTTCAACTGCTGAATTCCGTACGGAAGTTTGTCAGGGCAGCACGGAACGGCGTACGGACCTGGTGCGCAGCGCGAGCTGCGCGTCGAACCGGAACGCCGGGTCGGCCAGCTTCTCGCCGTACAGGGCCACGAGTTGGCGCAGCCGGTTGCGGGCTGTCTGCGGATGGATGCCCAGCGCTGCGGCCACCTCGGGGGCCGTGCGCCCGCCAGAAGCGAGCAGCGCTTCGAGCGTGTCCGTGAGCCGCTCCGCCTTGCCCGGCGGCAGGGCACTCAGGGGATCGAGCACCTGGTCGCAGAGCAGGGCCCCGATCGGCGCACCGTGCAGGAGGTGCAGTTCCGCGAGATGCTCCTCGGCCCGGGGCCGCCCGAGACGCCGGCCCAGCCGGGCGCAGTGCAGTGACACCCAGGCCTCGTCCAGGGCGACACTCGGGCCCACCGCCGCGTGCGATGCCTCGAGCGGGCTCAGCAGACCGTCGTGGGGCACCACGAGATGCAGTTCGCCGCCCCGGCTCACGCGCAGCACCTCCTCGTCGACCCTGCTCACGTCGGCGGAGGAGGGCAGGACCGCGCAGCGGACGCGTTCCGGCAGTGGCCAGGCGGCCCGGCGGGCGAGGTCGGGCAGGGGTTCCGCGAGCGGATCGCGATGCCGTTCCAGCAGCCGAGCCGCCAGGCGGCGGCGGGCCCGCAGCACCTCGTCGGCCGCGCCGGCCCGTGCCTCCTCGAAGCCCGTCACCGACTCCTCGGCCAGCGCGTGGATATGGGTGAGGACGGCCTCGCTCAGCGGGACGGCCAGCTCGCCGGAGAAGGCGGCCTGCCGTGCCACGTCCACATAGCGGCGGCACGCGACCCGGGCGCCGATGCGGAAGGCGGCCTGCAGCCCGTCCGTGCCCCGCCCGTTCAGATACTCCAGTCTGCCCAGCCGTCTGAAACGCGGCACATAGTGCTGCTGCGGCCCGTCCGGCTCCTCGACCAGCTCGGTGAACTGGGTGGCCGCCAGCCGCACGGCCTCGGCGAGGTCCTGCGCGACGGCGGAGCCGATGGGCTGCCGGTAGCCGCGTACCTCTCTGCGGATGGCCTGGACCATCTCCGTGGTCAGCTCCGGAAGCCGGGCCCTCAGCAGAGGGGCGAGCCCCGGAGGCAGCTCACGCCAAGGACGCCTGGGTAACAGCGATTCGACACCTGACACGTCCAACTCCCTTGAAGACCAAGGGCCAGGGGTGGCCCCGCAAGGGGCGCGGGGAACTGCGCGCCCAGCCCCCACCGACCCGCGGAGAACAACCGAGCCCCCAGCGGAGCGTGTAGCACCGGACGGTGGGTCGCCGTGGTCCGGAGTGTAAGGCGCATGACACTTTCGCGACCGGTTCCCGCACGGAATCTGGCGTACCTCACACCGGCACCGCAGTCTTGCCCAGCCCCACGGGAACCCACGGGAGGTGCCATGACCCCCACGCACGCACGTGCCTTGGGCCCACAGGACACCGCACCGCTTCCGCGCGAGACGCGCCGGATGCTGCTGCGGGACATTCCTGCCGCGATCGACGAGATGGAGGAGGCGGTACGCACCGGTCTGCCGCACTACACGCACGCCGTCGAGGGCACGCACGGCTACTCGGTGCGCCACATCATCGATCGCACGGTCAGCTGCTTCGTCTCCATCCACGACGCCACCCGGGCGGGGCAGGCCGCCACGGCCGAGGTCATCGCCCTGTACGAACGCATCGGCGCCCGGCACGGCCTCCTCGGCTGCCCGCTCGACGTGCTGCGCGACGCCCTCGACCTGGCGGGGCGGGTGGCATGCCGACGGCTCATCGAGGACGCGTACCGGCTGCACTGGCCGGCGCCCCTGCTGGCCACGCTCACCGAGGACACCTTCACCCTCATCGGCACGGCCATCGCGGCAGCCTCGCGCGGCTACGCCGAGGAGTGCCACCGCGCCCCGCTCGACGTGCAGCGGGACCGGCTGCGGGACGCCCTGGTCGCCGACCCCGACAAGCGGACCCGGCCGCTCGCCGAACTCGCCGCGGCGGCCGACTGGCGGCTGCCCGGCACGCTCGCCGTCCTCGCCCTGCCGCCCGGCGACCACCCGCAGACCCGGGTGCTGCCGCCCGAGGTGCTCGCCGACCGCAGCCCCGCCGCGCCCTATCTGGTCCTGCCCGACCCCCGTACACCCGGGCCGCGTTGGCTGCCCAGGACCATCGGGGCCGTCCTCGGGCCCGCCGTGTCTCCCGGCCGGGGCGCGGTGTCGCTGCGCTGGGCGCGGCGCGGTCTGGAACTGATCGAGCGGGGCCTGCTGCCCGCCGCCGCCCCGCTGCGCTGCGTCGACCACCTGGCAGCATTGACGGCGTTCAGGTCGGGCGACCTCCTGGAGGCAGCGGCGGCGGATCTCCTCGGGCCGCTCCTCGAACTGGCGCCCCGGCGCAGGGAACCGCTCCTGGAGACCCTGCTGGTGTATCTGCGCTGCGGTGACAACGCCGTGCTCACCGCGGACCGTCTGCACGTGCACGAGCAGAAGATCCGCAAACGCCTACGCCAGATCGCCCCCCACACACCCCGCAACAGACCCCACCCAGGAACCCACCTGAAGACCC